>JASHVC010000329.1 GCA_030039655.1 Xanthobacteraceae bacterium
TGCATCGGCGCCGAGCGCGCCGATCTGGTGCTCGCCGGCTGCGCCATTTTGGACGCCATCCGCCGCGCGTTTCCGTGCCCGCGGCTGCGCGTTGCTGACCGTGGGCTGCGCGAGGGCATGCTGGTTGAGATGATGCGCGAGGATGGCGTTTGGGGGGAAGCGTAGAGCGCCCTTTCTGGAGATCAGCATGGCCAGGCTCAAGCCGGACAAGCGCCGCACGCCGTCATCGCGGGCTTGGCTCGAACGCCAGATCAACGATCCTTACGTCGCCCGCGCCAAACGCGAGGGTTTTCGTTCGCGTGCAGCTTATAAGCTCGCCGAGATCGACGACAAATTTCATCTGCTCAAGCCGAGCGCGCGCGTGGTCGATCTCGGCGCCGCGCCGGGCGGCTGGAGTGAAGTCGCCGCACAGCGTGTCGGCGGGAGCGGCCGAGTGGTTGCGCTCGATACCCTGGATATGAAGCCCATCGGCGGTGTTGAATTTTTGCAGCTTGATTTTCTCGACAACAGCGCGCCGGCGCGCCTCAAGGCGATGCTTGGCGGCAAGGCGGACGTCGTCCTCTCGGACATGGCGGCCAACGCCACCGGGCATCGGCAGACAGATCATTTGCGCATCATGGCGCTTGCCGAAGCGGCGGCTGATTTTGCCCGCGAAGTGCTGGCCGATGGTGGCGCGTTTCTTTGCAAGGTGTTGCAGGGCGGCACCGAAGCTGCCTTGCTCGCCGAACTCAAGCGCGACTTTGCCTCCGTCAAGCACGTCAAACCACCGGCGAGCCGCAGTGACTCGGCGGAGCTTTATCTGCTAGCCCGTGGATTTAGGGGCGGCTAGATGGACAAGCGCATGTAATGGGGCATCATGAGCTCTTTGCTTCGGCCGCCACCGGCGTCTGAGCTGGCGCCAACCGCCCTGCAAGCTCCGCCCCGGCGTCCAAGGGCAGCCGCATGAAGATCAGCGCGGCAGCCGCAGTGAGAACAGAGACAACCAGAAAGGCGGGCGGGAAATCGGCAGCACCCATGGTGGTGCCGTGCTTGAGTCGCAGTGTGGTCTCGACCACAAGCGCGCCGACGGCGACGCCGGTCGACAAAGACACTTGCTGGGCGGCCGCAACCATGGAAGTCGCGCGGCTCATCAGCGGCGGTTCAACCTCGGCGTAGGCAAGGGTGTTGATGCTAGTGAACTGCAACGAGCGGAAGAAGCCGCCGATGAAGAGGATGGCGATCATCAGCGCGAATGGTATTCCGGGCTTGAAGATCGCGCAGGCGGCCAGGAAAGCGGCACTGACTAATGTGTTGTACAGCAGCACGTTGCGGTAGCCGAGGCGCTTGAGCACGCTCACGGCCGCGGCCTTCATGAACAACGAGCCGACCGCGCTGGTGAAAGTAATGAGCCCCGACTGGAATGGAGTCAGGTCGAATCCGATCTGCAGCAACAGCGGCAGCAGAAATGGGAGGGCGCCGATGCCGAGCCGGAACATGAAGCCGCCGAAAATGCTGCCGCGAAAGGTCGGCAGCTTGAGCAAATTGAGATCGAGTATCGGCGCTGGCGCACGCCGCGCGTAGGCGACGTAGGCCACGGATGAAACAGCGCCGGCGCCAAGTAGCGCGGCGACGACGCTGTTCGGCAGAAACTCAAGCCCTAAGACCGAGAGCCCGAACGCGAGGCCGCCGATCCCGACGCCGGAAAGAATAAATCCCGTCAGATCGAACGGGTAGGGGTATTCGGTGCGAACATCGGGAATGAAGCGGGTCGCCAGCGCGATGCCGAGGAGACCGATCGGCACATTGATGATGAAAATCCAGTGCCAGGACGCGTAGGTGGTGATGAAACCGCCGAGCGGCGGCCCGCAGATCGGGCCGATCAGCGCTGGGATGGTCAACAACGACATGGCGTTGAGCAAAAGCTCTTTGTTGATGCTGCGTACAACGATCAGGCGGCCGACCGGCGTCATCATCGCGCCGCCCATCCCCTGGAAAATGCGTGCCGCCACGAAATCTTCTAGCGAGTGTGAGAGAGCGCAGCCGATCGAGCCGAGCACGAATACCGTGATTGCGAGGCGAAACACATTGCGGGCGCCAAAGCGGTCCGCGGTCCAACCGCTGGCGGGAATAAAGATTGCAAGCGAGAGCAGGTAGGACGTGACGGCGAGTTTCAGGGCCAGCGGATTGCTGCCGATATCGCGTGCGATCGCCGGCAGTGAGGTTGCGATCACTGTTGAGTCCATGTTTTCCATGAACAGCGATACAGCGACGATCAGTGGTGCGGCGCGGCCGCTGGTGTTCGACTCCATTTTGGGATGTCTACCGGCTCTTGGCGCTTTGGCTCAATTGCTTTTAGCGGAGCTGCCTTGAAGCCGCTGCAACCCGTCGGCCGGCTGCTGGAATTTGGGATCGATCTTGAGCGCCTCGCGGAAGTCGCCGATGGCGCCCGCGGTGTCGCCAAACCGCTCGCGGATGAGCCCGCGGGCCGAGAATGCGGTTGCCGAATGCGCGTCGATCGCGATGGCACGATCGATGTCGGCGAGGGCGTTTGCATTGTTGCCGGCAAGAAACCGCGCCCAAGCGCGATTGTAATAGGCGGACGCATCGTTTCCCGACAGCGCGATCGCCTGCGAGTAGTCGGCGACTGCGCCGGTGAGGTCGAGCTGTGCGCGTTTGACGTTGCCGCGATGGACGTAGGCATCGGGAGCGCGTGGGTCGAGCGTAATCGCTTGATCCAGGTCCGCCATGGCGCGAGCGTCGTCGCCCTTGGCTGCCAGGGCGTTGCCGCGGCTGTTGTAAGCCGCCGCGGTTGGCTTGAGCCTTATGGTCTGATCGTAATCGGCGATGGCGCGGTCGAGTTGCCCTTCGCGCCGCCAAGCCTGGCCGCGATTGTAGTAGGTCGCCGCATCATTCGGGTCGATGGCCAGAGCTTGATTGTAGTCGGCGATCGCATGATCCGGATCGCCCATGTCGAAAAGGGCGTTCCCACGGTTGCTGTAGGCGATGGCAAGCCGCGGATTGAGTGTGATCGCCTGATTGTAGTCGGCGATAGCGCGGTCGAGATCCCGCTGCTGATAAAACGCATAGCCGCGCTCGTTGTAGGCGCCGGCAAGCTGCGGATTGAGCCGGATGGCTTCGTTAAAGTCGGCGATGGCGCGGTCAAGATTGCCGGCGCGGCGAAAGGCAACGCCTTTGTCGTAGTGTAGGTTGGCGTTCGTGGGATCCAGACGTACCGCCACGTCGTAGTCGGCGAAAGCGGCGTCGCGGTCGCCGACAGCGGCCCTGTCGTCGTAGGCGTTGCCACGATGGTGGTAGGCGTCCGCATTGTTCGGATCGAGCCCGATCCCCGTGGTGAAATCGGCAAGGGCGTGCTCGTAATCTTGTTTCTGATAGAAGACGAGGCCGCGGTTGTTGTAAGCAGGCGCGAATTGTGGGGACAACTTGATTGCGTTATCGAAGTCGGCGGCGGCACGGACAAGATCGCCCTTGTTGCGCCAGGCATCGCCGCGATTGTTGAAGGCAGTCACCATATTGGGATCCAGGCGGATCGCCTGATTGAAGTCGGCGATGGCGCGATCGAATTCGTGTTGTTGGAACCGTGCGACGCCGCGATCGTTGAAGGCGGCCGCGCTTTTCGGATTGAGCCTGATCGCCTGATCGTAATCCGCGATGGCGAGATCGAATTCCCCCATACGGCGGTGCGCAAGGGCGCGGCTGAGGAAGGCAGCCGCGTAGTTCGGCGCCAACCTTATGGCCTCATCATAATCTTCGATGGCGTGATCGAAAGCGTCCTTTGCTTCATAAGCACTACCGCGCTTTATGAAAGCGCTTGCGTCATTCGGATCGAGTTTGATCGCCTGGTCGAAGTCGGCGATGGCGCCGTCTAGATCGCGCTGCGCGAGCAGTGCGCCGCCATGATTGGCAAGCGCACGCGCCGAGTTGGAATCGAGGTCGACGGCCTCGGTAAAGTCCTTCAGCGCGCCGGCGAGGTCGCCCTTGGCGCGCAGCGCCATGCCACGGTTGTCATGCAGGACGGCGAGATTGGCGCCCCGATAGCGACCAGAATCGATGAGGGTCGTGCATGACGCCACCCGCTCTTCAATTGCGGCGCGCGACTCACCGATGCAGCGCCGTTGGTCGACAGCGTCCTGGGCGTGCGTCGCACTCGTAACAACGAGAGCCACGGCCACGAGCAGCAGCCATCGACAAATTCTGTCACGCTGCAGGAGCCGTGAATTTCGCATTATCCCAGCCGTTTAGCGGCTTCCTCGATCATGCTCAGGTCGGAATATTTCTTCACGTCGATATCCTGGTTGAGCAAGCCGACTTGCTTCTGCAGCTGCAGATTGCTCTGCAGTGCGGCCAGGTTGGGCATGCCGTTAGGATCGCGATACTGGTCGCGGCTGGTGAATGCCCAGCTCATACGCTCCGGCGGCGCCTTGTTGATGCGTGCGACGACGGCGACCGCTTCATCGTGGTTCTTAGGGTCGGTGAACCAGCGGACCGCGCCCACCACGTCTTCCAGGAAGTCGACGAGCGCCGCGCGGTTGCTGGCGATGAAGCCGGTGCGCGCTGTCCACATGGTCAGTTGCGTGATCCCAAACGCATCCTTCTGAGTGAACAAAGTGTCGGCGATGGACCGCAGGTTGGGATCGAGGGAGAACGGCGGCACAGCGCTGATCAGATCGGCTTTCTTTTCGGCCAACATGGCACGCATGGCCGGGAAGGGCGCCTCAATGATGGTGTAGTCTTTGTTTGCTTCGAGGCCACTCTTTCGCAGCATGCCACGCATCGCAATGTCGACGGCGCTGCCGACGACGTTGGTGGCGAGCACCTTGCCCTTCAGATCGGCGACGGTTTTGACCGGGCCGTCCTTAAGCACCATGAACTCGTTGCTGCCGTGGCCGGCCACGCCGTCCTGGATTTCGTCGCTGATGACGCGCAGATCATCCATGTGTGCATTCTGGATGGCGAGCGCAAACGAAGAAAAAGCAAGCGGCCCGATATCGAGTTCGCCGGCCGCCAGCGCAGTAATCACCGGTGGCGTGCCTTCGAAGTGTGTAATTTCGGCCACGTATGATTTGCCGAAGTGTTTCAGCAGGTCCTTCTTCTCCAACACTAGTGGCGCCAATGACGCCGGCACGACAACCCAGCCAACGCGGATTTTTATCGGTTCGGCCCGCGCGGGCCGCGGGCGCCCAGCGACGGCCAGCGTGGTGCTCGCCGCAACGGCGCCCAGGCCGAATTGCCGGCGATTGAGTTTCTTTTTCATTTTGTTTCCTCCGCCTTTCCTCTGCAATCTGTTGGCCTGGTCACGGTCGCCTTGGCCATCACGAAAAGGTGTACCAGAACTGAACATACTTATGGACCAGGGGCGATTGAAGCGGCCAAGTGATGGCGCGCGTTCGGTGCGACAATCCGCACTTACGCCTGTGTGACCGGGCGGTGAAGATTCAGCGATGATTTTCTCCTGGTTTTTGCCGTAAGGACTATTAATTGCTGGAGAGGCGTGCTATCGACCGCCGCCAACCCAAAAGCGGGTCACTGATTCGGCGAGGGGACTTGAAGGTTCACTCGGCCGGCGGTTTTTATCCCTATGCGCTGGACCGCGTCGCGGGCCACGCGGAGTTGGCAATGGCACTGAACTCAAAACAACCGCCACCCGAAGCCTACACTTTCGACGACGTGCTGCTGAAGCCCGGTCCGTCCGACATTTTGCCTTCGGACGTCGACATCCGCTCGCGTATTACCCGCAGTGTTCCCCTCAATATTCCGATCATTGCCTCGGCCATGGATACGGTCACCGAAGCCCACATGGCGATCGCCATGGCGCAGGCCGGTGGCATCGGGGTCATTCACCGGAACCTCGAACCGGTCCAGCAAGCGGCGCAGGTGCGGCAAGTAAAAAAGTTCGAATCCGGCATGGTGGTGAATCCGGTGACGATCCAGCCTAATGCCACCCTTGCGGATGCGTTGGCGCTCATGCAGGAGCACCACATTTCCGGCATCCCGGTGGTCGAGGGCGGCGGCAATGGTGGTGCCGGCAAGCTCGTCGGCATTCTCACCAATCGCGACGTGCGTTTCGCGACCGACAAGCGGCAGAAGGTTTCTGAGCTGATGACCAAGGAGCGATTGGTCACAGTGCGCGAGGGCGTCGGCCAGGATGAGGCAAAGCGCCTCCTGCACCAATACCGCATCGAGAAGCTTCTGGTCGTCGATGCCGATTATCGCTGCGTCGGCCTCATCACCGTCAAAGACATCGAGAAGGCCGTGACTCATCCCAACGCTTGTAAGGATGAGCAGGGCCGGCTGCGTGTCGCTGGCGCTACAAGTGTCGGGGAAGCCGGTTACGCACGCAGCGAAGCCTTGATCGATGCCGGCGTCGATCTTGTCGTTGTCGACACCGCCCATGGCCATTCCAAGCGCGTGCTTGAAGCGGTGACGCGAATTAAGCGGCAATCGAATGCCGTGCAGGTGGTCGCCGGCAACATCGCAACCGCCGAAGGCGCCAAAGCGTTGATCGATGCGGGCGCTGACGCCATCAAGGTCGGCATCGGGCCCGGCTCGATCTGCACCACGCGCGTTATTGCGGGCGTTGGCGTGCCGCAGCTTACCGCGATCATGGACGCGGTGGACGTGGCGAAAAAATCCGACACGCCGGTCATCGCCGATGGCGGCGTCAAATATTCCGGCGATCTTGCCAAGGCTATTGCCGCCGGCGCTGATTGCGCCATGGTCGGTTCGCTTCTCGCCGGCACCGACGAGACGCCCGGCGAGGTGTTTCTCTATCAGGGGCGTTCCTACAAAAGCTATCGGGGCATGGGCTCGATCGGCGCCATGGCGCGCGGCTCGGCCGATCGATATTTCCAACAGGAGATCAGCGACACGCTCAAGCTTGTCCCCGAAGGCATCGAAGGTCAGGTACCTTACAAAGGGCCGGTGGCCAATGTGTTGCATCAACTGGTCGGCGGGCTGCGTGCCGCCATGGGTTATGTGGGCGGCAAAGATCTGGCCGATTTCCAAGCCAAGGCCGAGTTTGTGCGTATCTCCGGCGCCGGCTTGCGGGAGAGCCACGTGCATGACGTGACGATTACGCGCGAGAGTCCGAACTATCCAAGTCGAACGTAGGTCGGTTCGATGGCTGGTGCGGCAACCGACCCTTACGCCAAGATTCGTGCCGCCACTAATGCGCATCGGGGCCGGCACGGCTGCAGCGCCTATCCGTATGACAACGGCCCGCTGCTGGCGGCGCTCGCGGCGGCAGCGAACGCGCGGCGAATCTTGGAGTTAGGCACGGCGCTCGGTTACACGGCGCTGTCTTTCGCGTCCGGCGCGCGCGACGCGACCGTCGATACTATCGAGCGCGACCCGGAACACGTGCGGCTG
>JASHVC010000330.1 GCA_030039655.1 Xanthobacteraceae bacterium
ATCGCGGCGTTTTCCTCACCGAGAAAGGCCACGCGCTGGCCGACCGGGTCCGCGTGCGCCACCGGCTCGTGGTCGATGTGCTGCGCGCGCTTGGCGTGCCGACTGAATCGGCCGAGGCCGACGCCGAGGGCATCGAGCACCACGTCTCGGAAACGACCCTGAAGGCGTTCGCGCAGTTTCTCAAATCGCACGGATGATGTTCAGGCGGGGCCGATGGGTCCGAACCCCCTCACCCTGTCCCTCTCCCCTACGGGGAGAGGGAACTCATCGGCGCCCTCCCTCGCAACGTCGACGCCCCCGCAATCATTGACCTTGTTTGTTGTAAAGACGCGGCCGAATGCTCCACCCTCTCCCCAGCGGGGAGAGGGATGGGTGAGGGGGTTCCAGCGTTTCAATAATTCCTCTGAAATCACGCGGCGTGTTCGGTCAGCGCGTCGACGATACCGTCAACGATCTCCTCGATCATCGCCTTGTCGTCGCCCTCGCCCATGACCCGGATCACCGGCTCGGTACCCGACGGCCGTATCACCAGACGGCCGTGGCCGTTCAGCCTCTGCTCCGCGTTTTCGATAGCCGACCGCACCTCTTTATGTTCGAGCGGCTTGCCGCTGCGGTAGCGCACGTTCTTGAGAATTTGCGGCAGCGCGTCGAAGCGATGGCAGACTTGCGACACCGGCTTGTGGTGCTTCTGCACCACCGCCAGCACCTGCAGCGCGGCAACGAAGCCGTCGCCGGTCGTGGTGTAGTCGGACAGAATGATGTGGCCCGATTGCTCGCCGCCGACGTTGTAACCCTGCTCGCGCATGCGCTCGAGGATGTAACGGTCGCCGACCGGCGTCCGCACTAGTTCAAGCCCGAGCGACTGTAGATGCCGCTCCAGCCCGAGATTCGTCATCACGGTGCCGACGATGCCGGGTTTGGCCAACCGCCCATCCTCGCGCCAGCTCTCCGCGATAGCGGCCAAGACTTGGTCGCCATCGATCAAATGGCCGCGCTCGTCGGCGATCACCACGCGGTCGGCGTCGCCGTCGAGCGCAATGCCGATGTCGGCGCGCATCTCGCGCACCTTGCGGCAGAACGCTTCAGGCGCGGTCGAACCTACATCCTGATTAATGTTGAAGCCGTCCGGCTCGACGCCGATGGAAATCACGTCGGCACCCAACTCCCAGAGCGCTTCGGGCGCCACGCGATAGGCCGCGCCGTTGGCGCAGTCGATGACGATGCGCAATCCTTCAAGCGAGAGATTGCGCGGCAGCGTTCGCTTGGCGAATTCGATGTAGCGGTCGTGAACGCCGTCGATGCGCTTGGCGCGTCCGAGGTCGCGGCTCTTGGCCAGCCGCTTGGTCAGATCGCCGTCCATCAGCTTTTCGATTTGGAGCTCGGCCTCGTCGGAGAGCTTGTAGCCGTCCGGCCCGAACAGCTTGATGCCGTTGTCGTCAAACGGGTTGTGCGAAGCCGAGATCATGACGCCGAGATCGGCGCGCATCGAACGGGCGAGCATCGCGACCGCGGGGGTCGGCATCGGACCGAGCAGCAGCACGTCCATGCCGACCGAGGTGAAACCCGAGACCAAGGCCGTCTCGATCATGTAGCCCGACAGCCGGGTATCCTTGCCGATGACGACACGATGGCGATGCTCGCCACGGCGGAAAACGAGCCCGGTCGCCTGTCCGGCCTTGAGCGCCAATTCCGGCGTGATGACGCCGTTCGCGCGGCCACGAATACCATCGGTGCCAAAATACTTGCGGACCATCTGGTCCCCCGCCGTACGCCTCACCAGGGCGCAATATTAGCCGCTTTTCCGCCGCGGCCGCTTCAAAAATAGTGCAATAATCTTACGGCTGTTAGTAACGGTTCCTTCATTATGGGCGAGGGAACAGGGAACTGCTGAAACGCCGAGGGATCGGCCGCACGCGGCTCGCTGGAGTTCAGCTACCCTCGTTCTTGTCGCAGCCGCTCCCGACCGGCTGGGTAACCGCAACCGGGTCCGAGCCGGGAAACGTCTCCTCCAATCCGAGTTCGAGCGCTTCGTCGAGGGCTTTCTTGCACTCGGTCCACGCATCCTTGCGATGCTTCTGCGCCGGATCCTTCTTCGATGCTCGCGTATCGCGCCCTAAGTGGTTCATGGCCTACCCCGAATAACTCCGCAGCACCCTGCTGCCGCCAAGATAACGATCTGTGGGGATACGCGTTCCGGGAGCCCAGCAGGCAACGACGGACGCGCGCCTGCTTGTGCTATTAATTGTGGCCTGAGGGCTGGAAACGCAAAACATGAAGACCGTCACTTGCATCGAGGACCTGCGGGACGCTGCGCGCCGCAAGGTGCCGCGCGCGTTCTTCGAATATGCCGACGGCGGCTCCTACAGTGAGGAGACGCTGCGCGCCAACCGCGCCGATCTCGAACGCATCTCACTGCGCCAGCGGGTCATGGTCGACGTCTCCGATCGAACCACCAGCACCAAAATTCTTGGCGAACCGGCATCGCTGCCGTTGGCGCTAGCGCCGATTGGGCTGTGCGGCATGCAGCACGGCGACGGCGAGATACTGGCCTGCCGCGCCGCCCAGGCCGCGGGAATCCCGTTCTGCCTTTCGACCATGTCGATCTGCTCCATTGAGGACGTGGCGAGCGCCGTCGATAAGCCGTTCTGGTTCCAGCTCTACGTGATGAAGGACCGCGGCTTCATCCGCTCGCTGATCGAACGGGCATCCGCCGCCAAATGCAGCGCGCTTGTCCTCACCGTGGATCTGCAGATTCTCGGCCAGCGCCATCGCGACATCAAAAACGGCATGACGGTGCCACCGGAGCTGCGCTTCAAAAATTTTATCGATATTGCCACGAAACCGGCGTGGGCGCTGAGCGTGCTGCGCGGCAAACGTAAGACGTTCGGCAACATCAGCGGGCACATCAAGGGAATGGAAAGCGTCAATGTACTCTCGCAGTGGATCTCCGGCCAATTCGATCCATCGCTGAACTGGAAGGACATCGAGTGGATCGCCGGTCTTTGGCCGGGCAAACTCATCCTCAAGGGCATCTTGGATGTCGAAGACGCGCGCATCGCGGCGAAGAGTGGAGCAGCGGCGCTGGTCGTCTCCAATCATGGCGGCCGCCAGCTCGACGGCGCACCGTCATCAATCTCCATGTTGCCGAGGATCGCCGACGCGCTCGGGACGGACATCGAGATCCTGTTCGACGGCGGCATCCGCTCCGGGCAGGACCTGTTCCGCGCGCTGGCGCTGGGAGCGAAAGCCTGCCTGAGCGGCCGCGCCTACATTTACGGGCTCGGCGCCGGCGGACAGGCCGGCGTCACGCGCGCTATCGAGATCATCCGCAACGAACTCGATGTCACCATGGCGCTGACGGGCGTCAAAAACATCGGGCAGATAGACCGGCGCACGATTGCCGGCATGCAATAAGGAGCTCCAAAGGAACTCCCTAAAGGAGCTCCTCATACCCCGCTCGTCCCCGCGAAAGCGGGGACCCAGTTGCTGGATTCCCGCTTACGCGGGAATGAGCGGAATAGGCTCCGGGCCCGTCAGCGCGGAACGACGCCGTCCTTGCCGACATTGATGCGGTTGATGTTGAAACTGCCGTCCGGCTGCTTCACCGCCGCCACGATTGCGAACGCAACCCCGGCCTTCACCGCGCTCATGTCGCCGATCACATAGCGCACGATCGGTACATCCGGCGTCACCACGATGTTCTTCTCGCCATCCTTGTATTTGACGGTGATGACCGGTCCATCGACGCTGGTGACGCTCGTGGCAACCGTGCCGTTGGTCATGGTGCTGTTGGGGGCGCCGTCCCAAGGCCGGAATCCTTCGCCGGTGCCGCGCATGGATTCGGCGAAGATGTGAACCTCGATGGCCTTCTGCGAGCCGTCCGGTTGCGGCATCGCCCCACTGCCGATGAAGTCGCCAGACTTGATGTCGGCGAGCGAGGCTTTTTCGACTTCGACAACAAGCATCTTGTCGGCAAGGTTGAGCTTGAGGTCGATGCCCTTGTCCGATTTCGCCAGCACGGTCTGGCCATCGACCTTCTCGATAACGCCGCGCAAGCGCACAGTTTGCGGCGCCTGCGCGATGGCCGGCGCCGCCGCCAAGGCAGCCAGGAACGCAACGCCCGCGATCACAGCCTTTGTGCTCATGTCATGCTCCGATTAGGCGCAGCGCTGCGTCCCTTGAGCGAATTCCGTCCGACTCGACCCTACATCGGCGGATCGACACCGTTGCTGCCAACCGTGATTCCCGCAGCTTCGAGCGTGCCATCAGCCAACGGCTTGGCGCCGACAACGAAAATTTTCGCGCCAGCCTTGAGATCGGCCACCGTCGCCGGTGCAAACAACACGACCACGACGTTCGTCGGCACAATAAATGTCTTCTCGCCGTCCTTGTATTTCAGGACGAGCTTCTGGCCGTCGGCAATTTCGACTTCGCTATCGATGTTGGCGTTGGTCATGGTGCTGTTCGGGACAAGGTCCCAAGGCCGGTGGCCTTCACCGGTGCCGCGCAGGGCTTCGGGGAAAATATGGATTTCCACGGCCTTCTGGGTGCCATCCGCTTGCGGCATGGCGGTGATGCCGACGAATTCGCCCGCCTTGATGTCGGCGAGCGATTTCTTGACCACGGTCCGGACTACGGCGTTATCGGCGACCTTGACCTTCACCATGGCGCCGTCGCGCGTTTTCACGTCCAGGATCGGACCGGTGACGTTTTCGATCGTGCCGCGCACGCGCACCATCGCGGGCTGCTGCGCAAACACGGAAGTCGCCACAAGCGCGGCGACCAGGGTAAGCGCAGCCCGGAGTCCTGCTGTTCTCATCTCATCCTCCCAGAGAAATCGCGTTCCTCAACGCCAGACGCCGTAATCGCCGAAAGAGACATTCGGCGC
>JASHVC010000331.1 GCA_030039655.1 Xanthobacteraceae bacterium
GGTGGCGGCGATCAGGTCACAGCGCGGGTGTGATGATGGCACTGGCCGGCAAACATGCGCTCGTGACCGGCGGCGGCAGCGGCATCGGTGCCGCCATTGCTACCACACTGGGGGAGGCCGGCGCTATCGTCACCATTTGCGGTCGGCGTCGCGAGCCGCTCGAAGCGACAGCGGCCGGACATGGCAACATCGCGGTAGAAACCGCCGACGTCACCAACGAAGAGTCAATCGCGCAACTCTATGCACGGGCGCAAGCCGCCCGCGGGCCCTTCGACATCGTCGTCGCCAATGCCGGAAGCACGCGCAGCGCTCCCGCCGAAAAGATTACGCGCGAACTCTGGATGAGCACGCTGCACACTAACCTCACCGGCGCGTTCCTTTCGGTGCAGCCGGCGCTCGCCGGCATGCGCCAGCGCCACTGGGGCCGCATCATCTTCATCGCCTCGAGCGCAGGCTTGAAGGGCTATGCGTACGTGGCGCCTTACGTCGCCGCCAAGCATGGCGTCGTCGGCCTGGCGCGCGCGCTGGCGCTCGAAACCGCCAAGGATGGCATCACCGCGAATGCCGTCTGCCCCGGCTATACCGAGACGCCGCTGTTCACCCAGGCCGTGGCCCGCATCGTCGCCAACACCCAGCGCAGCGAGGCCGAAGTGCGCGCCACGCTGGCAGCCGATAACCCGGACGGACGACTTGTTCAGCCGGAGGACGTTGCCGACGTGGTGCTGCGGCTGTGCGCAGACGAAAGCGCCTCGATCACCGGCCAGGCGATCGCAGTGCCGGAAGGTGCAGCATGGTAAGCGCACCGCTGACCTCGACCGGCCGGGAGCCCGAGAGCAAAGCGCGGCTGCGGCTGTGGATCCGGCTCTTGCGAGCGAGCCGGCTGATCGAAGGCGTGGCGCGCGAGCGGCTGAAGACGCAGTTCAGCGCGACGCTGCCACGCTTCGACGTGATGGCGGCGCTGTATCGCAAGCCCGAAGGCATGCTGATGAGCGAAATCTCGCGCTTCCTCATGGTGTCGAACGGCAACGTCACCGGCATCGTGGACCGGCTCGTCGCGGACGGCTTCGTCGCCCGCGCGAAGCGCAACGGCGACCGTCGCACCTCCTTCATCAGCCTCACCCGCAAGGGCCGCGCCGCGTTTGCGGACATGGCGGCCGCGCACGAAAGCTGGGTCGACGAACTTCTGGGCGGCGTGTCGGCCCGCGACGCCGAGCAGATGTCCACCAAACTGAAATCGTTCCGGAGCGACTGGGAGGGTGAAGCATGAATGCCATGGCAGCGCTGAAGCCCTCGCATTTCCTCTGGCGCATGGATGGCTCGGTGGCCGTCATCCAGTTGAATCGGCCAGAGCGCAAGAATCCGCTGACCTTCGACTCTTACGCCGAGCTGCGCGACACCTTCCGCGCCCTCCCCTACGCCGACGACGTGAAGACTGTGGTGTTTCTGCCCAACGGCGGCAATTTTTGCTCTGGCGGCGACGTGCACGACATCATCGGCCCGCTGGTCAAGATGAGCATGAAGGATCTGCTCGCCTTCACGCGCATGACCGGTGATCTGGTCAAGGCGATGCTCCATTGCGGCAAGCCGATCATCTCCGCAATCGACGGCGTCGCGGTCGGCGCCGGCGCCATCATCGCCATGGCCTCGGATTTGCGCATCGCCACACCGGCGGCGCAGACCGCATTTCTGTTCAATCGTGTCGGCCTTGCCGGCTGCGACATGGGCGCCTGCGCGATCCTGCCGCGCATCATCGGCCAGAGCCGCGCCGCCGAACTTCTTTTCACCGGCCGCGCCATGACGGCGCAGGAGGGCGAGCAATGGGGCTTCTTCAACAAGCTCGTCGCCGCCGACGCGCTGGAGCACGAGGCGCTCGCACTCGCCCGGCGCATCGCCGCCGGTCCGACCTTCGCCAACGGCATCACCAAGACGCAGCTCAATCAGGAATGGTCGATGAGCCTCGATCAGGCCATCGAGGCCGAAGCCCAGGCTCAAGCGATCTGCATGCAGACCCAAGACTTCGAGCGCGCCTATCGGGCCTTCGTCGCCAAGCAGAAGCCGGTGTTCGAGGGGGATTGATGGGGCTGTTAGCTGAAAGAATCTTGCGGCACACGTCTCGCATTAAATCACCGCAGCGAGTGCGGCACGCGACCCCCACCTCGATCCTCCCCCTTTCAGGGGGAGGATGCGCAAGGCGGCTGCTCAGCGTTTCAAGATTGATCACGGCGTGCTCCGCCATCTCTTCCTCCCCCTGCAAGGGGGAGGATAGGTGGGGGTCCGCGGCATCAACGTTTTCATCTGAGGGCGACGAATAGTGCCCGACAAAACCTTCCTCTCGTGGCCGTTTTTTACCGACCGCCATCGCGCAATGTCGAAGGAAGTCGAGCGCTGGTGCGCCGCGAACTTGCCGGTCGATCACCGTGATGTAGGCACGGGCTGCCGCGAACTCGTGCAAAAACTCGGGAGCGATGGCTGGCTCAAACACACGGCGCCCGATCCCGATGCGCCCTCTCCGCTCGATGTGCGCACCCTGTGCCTCATGCGCGAAACCCTGGCGCGGCACGACGGCCTCGCCGATTTCGCCTTCGCCATGCAGGGCCTGGGCGCCGGGCCGATCAGCCTGTTCGGCAATGCAGCGCAGCGACAATGGCTCAAGCGCACGCGCTCGGGCGACGCGATCTCGGCGTTCGCGCTCACCGAGCAACAATCCGGCTCCGACGCCGCCAATATCGCCTTGACGGCGAAGCGCTATGGCGATGGCTACGTGCTCGACGGCGAGAAGACCTGGATCTCGA
>JASHVC010000332.1 GCA_030039655.1 Xanthobacteraceae bacterium
GAGGAATCTCAGTTGGATCTGTTTGGCATGAAGATCGAAATATCTTCGGTTCAGGTTACATAGATGCCTTCTTAACCGAGCAGCGTGCAATCCACCCACGAGTGCTACTCTCCCCCAGCGCGTCCGCCGCCTGGTGGCAACCAGAGCGCACTGTTCCCAAGCTTTGTATTGCTAATGGAAACGACACAGAAGTGGACATTCTACACGCTGAATACTATCGAACCAACAATACCGGAATTACAATGGAACAATATGTAGAGCCGCTGCGCGTTCACATCGAAAATAACCTGCGAGATTTTCCTCTCGGCTCGGAGCCAAGGAGCAAATGGGAATGGATGGCTGGCTTTTACAACCGCTCACTAAGTCGTCATGGGCTTACAAACAGTCGTTTTGAAGATTTACCAATCCCGCTTGAGTAGCCATTTGCCGAACTTTATCGGCAGCAAACCGCCGCCGATCCTGACGATTTTCTTGTTAAGAGCATAAAGACGTAGATGCTGGGCACGAGGCCGCGCATTACGATCTCAGCGCGCACTACTCCGCCGCCATCCACGTCACCGCATACGCCACCGCGAGCGCCACGACGACGCAGGTCCAGAGCGCGGCGTAGCCGCCGGCGATATCATGGACGAGGCCGAGGAGCGGCGGCGCGCGACGATGCCGAGCTGATCGAGGCCCATTGCGGCGCCGACGACCTACAGCACCGTCTGCATTCCGATTGCGACGTAGCGATAATGATCGCCGCTCTTGGCGACGTGGCCGAGGCCAGGCCAGGGGAAGTGATAAGCGAGGATCGGAATTTTCCCGCTCGCCACCATGTCAAATACGCGCAGCCGCGACGAGACGCCCTGCTTCGGGTCGGTGTCACGGGCGAACTCGGCGCGTGGATTCTCCGTTTGCAGCAGAGGCTGGTGAGCGAGATCGCCCGTATAGACGATCGAGCTGCCTTGCGAGCTGATCACGAAGCTGGTGTGGCCGACCGTATGGCCGGGTGTCGAGAGCGCTTGCAGGCCGGACACGACCTCCTGGCCGTCCTTGACGAAGACGATGCGGCCGCGCAACGGCAGCAACGTGTCGCGCATCACCACGATGTAGCGACCGAGCGCCGCATCCGACAGCTTGGCTTCGTCAGTCCAGTACTCGAGATCGGCCTGGGTCATGTGGATCTGAGCGTTGGGGAAGTGCGGCTTGCCGTCTTCGCCGACGAGTCCCCAGCAATGGTCCGGGTGAGCGTGGCTCAAGGCCACCACGTCGATCGAGCTCGGATCGATGCCCGCGGCCCGCAGATTGTCGAGCAAGTGGCCGGTACGCGGGCCATATATCTTGCGAAATCCCATGCCGGTATCGATCAGGATGAGCTTGCCGCCGGTGTTGACGACGAGCGCATTCTGGTCGATCACGAAATTGTCCTTGTCGAGGAAATTGGCGGCGACAAACGCGTCGATCTCCTCCTGGGTCAAACCCTTGAACAACTTCGCACTGAACGTGCCGAGCCGAAGCGGGCCATCGGAAACCACCGTGCATTCGAATTCGCCGAGCTTGAAGCGATAGGCGGCGGGTATCTGCTCGTTCGCCATCGGGCGGGAGGCGGCCGGTTGCGCGAGCCCCGCGCCAACGGCCGTCGATTGTTCAGGCGCGCGGGATGTCATTGCCGTCTCCTCGCTGGCCGCTTCAGCTCGCAGGGTTCAGTTCGAGCAAGCTACAAGAGACGGACCCTGAGTGAAACCGATACTCAACACCCTGCGCTGGCGGCGGAGCGGCGCGCGGTGACGCTTTGCCCCACATTTCAGACATATCGCTGCGTCGCACTAAGCGGCGCGATGTGCCAATCACGTCATTTTGCGACGTACGCATCCGCCCACAAAGGCGGCGTTCATGCCAGGTTCAGGTCATCGGACCCTAAGATGGAAATCGATAAGCAACGGCTGTTAAGCGGGCTGAACAGTACTTCAGGTTCGGCTCGATTATCGCAAATGAACGGGAGATTTGCATGAAGAAGTCTTGGGCTACGCTGCTCGGAGTCGTCATTCTTTCGGCCGCCGTATCATCGGCGGTTACGCCCGCCTTCGCGTTGGGCGGTTGCGGTCCGAACGCCCATCGCAGCAGTGTGACGGGTAGGTGCATATTCGGCGGTCAAAACCAAGCCTGGTGCCTGCAACATACCGGCCATCCCGCCGTTCGCGCGCCCAACGGAACGATGGTCTGCATCAGGTAATTGCATTCGGCATCGCGCGCTGATCGAAATTTCTACTCGGCAGCGCGCGTGCCGCCTAAAAAATTATGCCTGGATGGGGTGTGCCTTACGTCCGCCACGCTCGATGGATGTCGGCGCCTCGTCGCGGGCGATAAGATGAGCCGCGAGATCGAGACAGCGTTTGGCGAGCATGGCCGCACCTTCGGCCAGTTCCTGCGAGCCGCGCACGATGGAGACATTGCGCTCCATGTCTTCGCGCGACCAGCCACGCGAGTGCGCGATATAGGGAAACTGCGGAAAGATAAAACCAAGCTCGGAGAAAAACCCGAGCATTTGGCCGGCAACCGACTGAATATTGTCTTGGCCACCCACAATGATGAAACCCGCAACTTTGTTGCGGATGAGAACCTGATTGCGGATCGTTATGGCATTTTGCACGCAGTTGAGCCGCTCAGCCATCTTGAAATACAGCGATGAAGCCGCTCCCCATCTGATCGGGGATGCAATGACGACCGCGTCGGCCCAGTGCACAAGCGCTTCATAGACCCGATCCATCTGGTCGTTGGCATCCATTTGGGTGATCGAACAGGGCCAAGTGCACGCTTGCGCCGACTTCGAGTAGTAACCTTCGCAGGCACGAAATTTGAGATCGTTCAACCGTATCAGCCGCGTCTCGGCGCCCAGCCGGCCAGCCTCGCGCAATGCATGATCGAGCAGATGGTCGGAGCCTGAGAAACGCGGGTAACCTGCGTCCATCGGCGACGTGGCGATGCCGGCGAGGCGCAGTGGTCCTGGTTCGCGCACGACCTTGCGCGCGAGCGGGTGCGGCTCGTGCGGGCTCCGGGCGCGCTTCGTTCCGGCGGCAATATTGACGAGTACGCGGCCGTTCTCGACCATCACCGGAAAGGCGGGAATCCGATCCTCTTCGAAACCGGGCTCGCCGAGGCCGCTGCAACGGTGAAACTTCCAATGATGCCAGGGACAAACGATGTATTCGCCGTCCAATTGGCCGTTGCCAAGCGGTCCCCCGGCATGGTTGCAGGTATTCGAAACCGCGCCGAACACGCCGTCCTTGAATGACAAGGCGAGGTCTTGACGCATCGCGGTGACCCGCTTGAGCGGTGTGGCGACAAATTCTTCTGCGGCACCGACGTCGACCCAGTTCTCATGTTCGGCCATGATGATCTCGTGCTTTGACCGTAGCAGCCAAATCCGCCGTAAAACGCGGACGCGCAAACTATCGCGATTTCGCTCCCGGGGCGACTCACGACCTGAATAGATCATTTGGTTCGGAGCTTTACCCCTCGACCTAAATGCGCCTTACTCCGCCGCGATGCGCGTGACCACATAGGCCACACCAAGCGCCGCGACCACGCAGGCCCAGAGTGCGGCGTAGCCGCCGGTGAGGTCGTGCACGAGGCCGAGGAGCGGCGGCGCACCGATGATGCCGAGCTGATTGAGCGCCATGGCGGCGCCGAGGGTCAGGCCGACCTTGTCGGCCGGCGCGGTTTCGGCGAGGTAGGCGACCCACGGCCCATACCAACCGAGCCCGAAGAAGCCGAGCCACGCGGCGAGCACGGCCAGCGCCGGCTCCGACGTTTGCGGCGGCACGAACATCAACAACAGAACGCCGCCGGCGACCGCGATCATGGAGAGCCCGAGCAGGCGAAAGCGCAGCCCCGGCGTGCGGTCGCTCGCGCCCGCAAGACCGACGCGGCCGAGAGCGCCGGCCACCTGCGCCAATGAGAGAAAGAAAGCGCCGCGGGTGAGCGCGATGTGCGCGTGATCGCGCAGATAGAGCATCAGCCAGGTGATGATGCCGTATTGCGCGCTGACCAGCGCCAGCCCGGCGATCATGGCGTTGCGCATCCACGGCTCGCACAGGAGCGCGGCGACGGCCGCGAAGGTCAGCGGCGCGCGCTTGGGCGCGGCTTCGGTTTCGCCGGGTGGCGGTCGATAGATCAGCGCGAAGGCAAGTCCGCCAGCGAGCGCCGCAAGTGCGCCGGCAACGAACGCCGCGCGCCAGCTCCACGCTGCCGCGACAGCCGGCAGGATCGCCGCCGCCACCGCGCCGCCGAGCGGCAATCCGGCCTGGCGTATGCCCATCGCCAGGCCGAGCCGATCGCCGCGAAACCAGGCGGACACCGATTTGCTGCCGCCGGGCTGCGTCGCGCTGTAGCCGAGACCGGCAACAAACAGCCACCACAACAGCACAGCGTAGCTGGCGCTGGTCGCGGCGAGCGCGAAGGCGGCGAAGAGAATAACGGCGCCGATGCCGATGATGACCCGCTCGCTCTTGCGGTCGAGCAGGTCGCCGACGAAGAGGAGCGAAAACAGCGGCGCCGCGTAGCTCGCGGTGATGAGCAAGCCGGTCTCGGCGGCCGAGAGCTGGAAATCGCGCTGCAGGAAGCCGGCCAAGGCCGCAAGGCCAAGCAGCGCGAACGACGCCGTAGCCTGCGCCAGCGTCGCCGCGGCGAGCACGAGCCAGCGGTAGGCGGTTGTGGGCGGGGAGGCAGTGGGGGCGCTCATGACCGCAAGCTTATGAGCGTTTCGCCGCCACGTCTGCAGAGCGACTAAGCTGCAAAGACATGGATTCCCGCGACAAGAGCGGGCATGACGAGCAAGCGGGCTACTCGGCCGCCGCCTGCGTCAACTCGCCAGTGGCTTTCATCTCGCGGCGCAACCATTCGGGAGCAATGTCAAATCCGTTCGGCCAGGTCAGCGCGCCGAACTCGAGAAACACGCGGCTGAAATACACCTCATCGCGCAACGGTTCGATCATCGGACCGCCCTCGCGGACAATCGAACTGAAATCATGCTCTCCGACACTGCCGTCGCCGAAATGAAGGCGCAGACGAAAGCCGCCAAGCTTCTCAATTCGCCTGATCTTAGTCAGCATCGAGACCTGCTATTCGTTCCAGCGCCATCTTAGCACGAGCGCGGTCCCAATTCGCCTTCAATTCTGCCTGGTGCGCGAGCGTCCATTGTTTCACCATTCGCGCGGCTGTCGCAGGTAAATACCCTTCAATAATGTCGCCGGTCTCGATGGAGACATTCGCCTCGTTCTCATTGTAGGCGGCCTCAAAATGGGGCGGCGGATGATCGATAAAGTACATGCGAAGGCGATGCCGTAAAACCAAGAAATCGTCGGCATCGCCCCATCCCCTCGCCCGCCCCCGCAGCAGAGGGCGGGAGGCGCCTGTCCCCCAAGGGGAGAGGCGAATTTTTCTGCTTGTCATCGTCCGCGCAGGCGGACGATCCAGTAGAAGCTGCGCGACGCGATGAATACTGGATGCTCCGCCGGAGCCTGTCATCGGACCGCGCCGCTTCGCGCGGGTCCGTTGGCCGAGCATGACAGTTTAGTTGTCCAGGAAGCTGCGGAGTTTCCGCGACCGCGACGGATGCTTCAGCTTGCGCAGCGCCTTGGC
>JASHVC010000333.1 GCA_030039655.1 Xanthobacteraceae bacterium
GTGGCCTTACCATGGGAATGCTATTGTGCATTCCTTTGATGTTGATCGGTATCGCCATACTTGCATACGCGTACAGCAGCGAACCCAAGCCGAAAGATGGCTGACGAGATCTCGCCGCTCGAGGCTGAAATCCGCCGACTCATCCGCATCGCCGGGCCGATGCCGCTTGCCGAATACATGCGGCTGTGTCTGATCCATCCGCAGTATGGTTACTACATCAAGCACGATCCGATCGGCGCCGGCGGCGATTTCATCACCGCGCCCGAGATCAGCCAGATGTTCGGCGAACTGATCGGGCTATGGCTGGCAACGGTCTGGCAGCAAATGGGCGCGCCGAAAAACGTGCGCTTAATCGAGCTCGGCCCGGGGCGCGGCACGATGATGGTCGACGCGTTGCGTGCGGCGAAAACGATACCGGCGTTTGTGGAGGCCGTGGAGTTGCACCTCGTCGAGGCCAGTCCGACGCTGCGGAAGTTGCAGCAGGAGCGGCTCGAACCTCTTGGCCTGCCGACGTCCTGGCATTCAACGCTGCAAGACGTACCCGGCGGCCTCTGCCTGCTCATGGCCAACGAATTTGTCGATGCGCTGCCGATCCGACAGGCCATCAAACAGGATGGCGCTTGGCATGAACGAGTCGTCCAGGTCGGCCCCGACGGCAAGCTCGTGATCGGCGTTGCACGCGATCCGCTGCCCAATTTTGAGTCGACGCTGCCGCGTGAATTACGGCTCTCTCCGGACAGCTCGATCTATGAGTGGCGGTCCGACAATTTCGCATTCGAACTCGGACGGCGGGTCCGCGACGCCGGCGCCGCGCTCGTCATCGACTATGGTCACGCCCAGTACGGACTCGGCGAAACTCTGCAGGCCGTGTCCGGGCATGGTTACGTCGATCCGCTATCCGCCCCTGGCGACGTCGACCTGACCGCACATGTCGATTTCGCAGCGTTGGCGGAACGGGCCGAGAGTATTGGGGCGCGCGTCCACGGCCCGATCGAACAGCGCGATTGGCTGCGCCGCCTTGGCATCGACAAGCGCGCGGCTACGCTGAAGGCGCATGCGCCCTACGGCAAGGCGTTGGAGATCGACCAAACGCTCTCACGGCTGACTGCGGGCGGAGCACGCGGTATGGGCGAACTTTGCAAGGTGATTGCTATCGCCGATCCAAAGCTCGATCCGCTTCCAGGATTTGAGCCGTCATGATGGTCAAGGCCGACACGCTTTCGCTGCCCGGCATCCGCCACGCGTTTTTCACGCGCGAAGGCGGCGTCTCGGCCGGACTCTACGAGAGCCTCAACGGCGGCGTGGGTTCGCACGACAGTGCATTCCACGTGGCTGAGAACCGCGCACGCATGGCGGCATCGCTCGGGGTCGCGCCGCCGCGGTTTCTCACTGCCTATCAGGTGCACTCACCGAATGTCGTCGTCGCCGAAACGCCGTGGGCCAGCGAGGCACGCCCGCGCGCTGACGCCATCGTTACGCGCAGACCCGAGCTGGCTATCGGCGTGACCACCGCGGATTGCGGGCCGATCCTTTTGGTTGACCCGCAAGCCCGCGTCATCGGCGCGGCCCACGCCGGCTGGCGCGGCGCACTCTCCGGTGTGGCAGAGGCGACTATCGCGGCGATGGAGCAGCTTGGCGCTACCCGCGGCCAAATCCGCGCCGCACTGGGACCGATGATCCGCCAGAACAATTATGAGGTCGGCCGCGATCTGATCGACCGCTTTACCGACGAAGACCCGGCCAGCACGCCTTTCTTCGTTCCAGCATCGCGGCCCCGGCACGCGCTGTTCGATCTTGGCGGTTACATCGCAGCGCGCTTGCGGCGGGTAGGCATCGGCCACATCGAAGATCTTGGCCTGTGCACCTATGGGGACCCGACGCTTTTTTACAGCTACCGTCGCGCCACCCACCGCGCCGAGAATGACTACGGCCGCCACGTCAACGCGATTGCACTCCACGACGATTAAAGCGTTGCGAATAACGGCTACGAAAACCGATAGGCCGTCCTCCGCGAAACGTCCAGGATTACAAGAGAAAATCCCGCTGGAAACGGCCTTGATTCATATTGCCAGCCCCCCACGCGGCTTGTATCAGGTCCGCGTGAAAGCGCGGTAGCGCGTCCAGGAGAGCGGAATGGCGAGCAATAATGGGGCAATGAAGCTCGTCGCCGGCAACTCCAACCCAGTGCTTGCGGGGGCGATCGGCGGCTATCTCGGCATCCCCCTGACCAAAGCGGTTGTACGCCGTTTTGCCGACATGGAGATCTTCGTCGAGATCCAGGAAAACGTGCGCGGCGGCGACGTGTTTGTGATCCAGTCGACATCGTTTCCCGCCAACGATCACTTGATGGAATTGCTCATCATCATCGACGCGCTGCGCCGCGCCTCGACACGACGCATCACGGCGGTGATCCCCTACTACGGCTACGCCCGGCAGGATCGCAAAGTCGGGTCGCGCACGCCGATCTCGGCCAAGCTGGTCGCCAATCTCATCGCCCATGCGGGCGCTGACCGCGTGCTGACGCTCGATCTGCACGCCGGGCAGATACAGGGCTTCTTCGACATTCCGACTGACAATCTGTTCGCCGCACCCGTGATGATGCGGGACATCAGAGAACGTTTCGACCTCTCCAAGGTGATCGTGGTCTCCCCCGACGTCGGCGGCGTGGTCCGCGCGCGCGGCCTTGCGAAGCGCATCAACACGCCGCTCGCTATCATCGACAAGCGGCGCGAGCGCCCCGGCGAGTCGGAAGTGGCAAACGTCATCGGCCAGGTCGCCGGCGGTATTTGCATCCTGGTGGACGATATCGTCGATTCGGGCGGAACACTGGTCAACGCCGCCGACGCGCTTCTGGAGAAGGGCGCCAGCGAAGTTTACGCCTATATCACCCACGGCGTGTTGTCCGGCGGCGCCGTCGCGCGGGTCAACTCCTCGAATCTCAAAGAGCTCGTGATTACCGATTCGATTCAGCCCACTAAGTCAGTGACCGAGTCGAAAAACATCCGCGTGCTATCGATTGCGAATCTGATCGGCGAAGCAATCAACCGAACCGCCGCCGAAGAATCAGTTTCCAGCCTGTTCGACTGAGTCTCTCCGCCGCAATTTTTCTCCACAGCGCTGTGGATTCGATTCGTTGCCTGCAATAGCGGCACGAAATGCCGTCGCGGCGTTCGCGAATCACTTCCGAGTCAACTTGTCGCAGTCTCTGCTGTGGACGGAGTCACCTTCACCATTGTGCAGCGGGGGCAAATCACTTCATGAGTGCAAACATTGTTTGGCGAAGCGGCGGTTGCTCAAAATTGGCGGGAGGAATCCGAACGACTATAGTCAGCGTCACTGCTGATTCGCGGTGTCCGGTCAATTTGCAGGCGCGACTCGTTCCTGCGTCAAATCGCAGCCGGCGCTTAGCGTGGTCATAAGTGGCGTGCGCATTTCCACTCTTTGGAATCTGTGGAGGCGGCATGTCCATCATCGAAATCGTACCCGAAGACAGAACCAACGCTCTCGAAGTGGTCGAGCGCTTGGCGGTAACCAATAGCTGGCCGTTCGAGCGCACGGGCGAAGACGAGATCACGCTCAACGTCACCAGTCATTGGACCAACTACCAACTCTCCTTCACCTGGATGCGTGAACTTGAGGCGCTGCATCTCGCCTGCGCGTTCGACATGAAGGTGCCGGACCCGCGGCTCAACGAAGTCCAAGCGCTCATTGGAATGATCAATGAGCAGATGTGGATCGGACACTTCGAAGTCTGGCTGCAGGACGGCGTCGTGATGTTCCGCCACGCGCTCGTGCTGGCCGGCGGAGTCACCGCCTCGGACCGGCAATGCGAGGCG
>JASHVC010000334.1 GCA_030039655.1 Xanthobacteraceae bacterium
GCATAAGCGATGAACTCGGGCAGAGTCTTCGGCGGAAGCGATAACGTGACCTCCATGACGTACGGCGTCTGATCCATGGTCGCGACCGGCACGATGTCGCGCGCGAAATCGAAACTAAGGTGCCGGTACAGCGTCGCGTTGACCGCGTTGGTGGATGTACTGAGCAGCAACGTGTAGCCGTCGGGCGCCGCACGAACGACGGCCTCGGCGGCGAGGTTAGTGCCCGCGCCGGGATGGTTCTCGATAACGAATTGCTGTCCGAGCCGCTCCGACAGCGCTTGCCCCGTCAGCCGCGCCACAACGTCGGATGCGCTGCCCGCCGGAAAACCGACGATGACGCGCACTGGCCGCGATGGATAGGTATCTGCGCTGGCTGAGCGCGGCGCTGCCGCCACGGCCACAGCGCCCGCGGCCAGATGCAGAAAATCCCTGCGTGCAAGTCCCACGGCCTTCCTCCGATCGAACGTTTGTGACGCGGCGGTTTATTCCGCTTTGATATTCGCGAACTTGACGACCTTCGCCCACTTCTCGATTTCGGCAGCGATAAATTTTCCGAAATCCGCCGGTGAGCTTGTCATCGGGATAGCGCCGAACTCGCCGAGCTGCGCTTTTAGCTTCGGGTCAGCCAAACAAGCGTTGGTTTCGGTGTTGAGCTTGTCGATGATTTCAGTCGGCGTGTTGGCGGGTGCCCCGATGCCTGCCCACGAGACCGCTTCATATCCGGACAACGTCTCGGCAATCGCCGGCACGTCGGGCAAGACGTCCATGCGCTTAGCACTGGTAACCCCAAGAGCGCGCAGCGTGCTGGCCTTGATGCCGGACATGACCGAACCGGGCGTCGAGAACACGACCTGCACCTGTCCGCCGAGCAGGTCGGTGATCGCCGGCGCCTCGCCGCGATAGGGCACATGGGCCACTTTGAGGCCGGCCATCATGTTGAACAGCTCGCCGGCCACGTGGCCGGTTGAGCCGACGCCGCCCGAACCCATGTTGACCTTACCGGCGTTGGCCTTCGCGTAGCCGATGAACTCAGTAACGGTCTTGGGCGCCAGCGAAGGATTGACCACCATGATCAGCGGCGCGCGTTCGATGCTGGCGACCGGCGCAATGTCGCGGGCGAAGCTGAAATCAAGGTTGGTGTAGACCGTCGCGTTGATCGCGCCCGGCGAGCCGGCGAGCAGCAGCGTGTAGCCGTCAGGGGACGAATGCGCGACAAATCCGGTGCCCAGATTGGTCCCCGCGCCGCCGCGATTTTCGACAACGATTTGCTGACCGAGACGCTGCGACAGCTCGTTGGATACGAGACGTGCAACGATGTCGAACGTGCCGGCCGGCGGAACAGGCACAACGAGACGGATCGGCTTGGTCGGATACGCTTCCGCCCGTGCGACCTGGCCTATCGCCGGCCACGCTACGGTGGCGGCGGCAAGGTGCAAGAGTTTTCGGCGATTCATTTTCATTTGCAGTTTCTCCAACGCGGTCTTGCTGTCGGTCCTCACCGATCAATCCATCTTGATATTTGCAAACTTGACAACCTTCGCCCACTTGTCGGTTTCGATGGCGATAAAGTTCCCGAAATCCGCAGTCGACATCGGTTTTGGCACTCCGCCCAGGTCCTCCAAACGTTCTTTGATCTTCGGATCTGCCAATGCCGCGTTTATCGTTTTGTTGAGCGTCCCAATGATCTGCGGCGGCGTGCCGGCGGGGGCGCCGAGCCCGTCCGTGGCCACGGCTTCGTAGCCCGGCACAAACTCGCTGACGATCGGAACATCCGGGAGCGCCTTCGAACGTATTGCGCTGGTGAGTGCAAGCGCACGCAGCCTGCCCGCCCTGATATAGCCGATCGACAGAGGAATGGGACTGAACGTGACCTGCACTTGGCCGGCCAGGAGGTCGTTCACCGCGAGTGCAGCACCGCGGTAGGGCACGTGCACCATGGCGATGCCGGTCATGAAGTCGAACAGTTCACCGGCAACGTGCTGCGACGACCCCACTCCACCCGAAGCAAAGTTGATCTTGCCCGGATTGGCTTTGGCGTAGGCGATGAATTCCGGAACGGTCTTGGCCGGGAAAGCGGGATTCACCTCCATGACCAGCGGCAACAAATCGATGCTGGCCACCGGCGCGATGTCGCGGGCGAAGTTGTAGTTGAGTTTGGTGTAAAGCGCGGCGTTGATTTCGTCGGCCGAGGTCGTCCACAGCAGGGTGTAGCCGTCGGGCGCGGACCGCGCGACCGTCTCGGTGGCTATGGTGGTGCCGGCACCGGGCCGGTTCTCGATCACAAAGGGCTGGCCGAGTTTCTCCGACAAAAATTGACCGATCAGGCGCGCGACGATGTCAGCTGGTCCGCCGGGCGCAAAGCCGATGACGATTTTGACCGGTCGGGTCGGGTAATCGAGCGCGTCGGCAACTCGCGGCAGCGCCGGCGCGGTCGCGACGCCTGCTGCAAGACGAAGGAAGTTGCGGCGACCAAAGCTCATCGCAATTTATCCAACTCTCCGGGCTGCCGATTTCGGCTTTCCGCGAATCCAAGCGTAGCGGGGGAGGGGAACCGTGCGAAGCGTGGCCAAAGCCCGTGCGGCAATCAGGCTCACCCGCCCGCAGAACCGTCACTCCGCCTTGATGCCCGCGAATTGAATGACTCTTGCCCACCTCTCGGTTTCCGCAACGAGGATTTTGCCGAAATCGCCTGGCGTCCCTATCACCTCGGTGCTGGCAAACTCGGCGAACCGTTCCTTGATCTTGGGCTCGTCCAGAACCGCGTTGATGGCTTTGTTGAGCGCAGCGATAATTTCGGTTGGCGTATCCTTGGGCGCGCTGATGCCGGTGATTCCGCTCACCTCATAGCCCGGTAGAAATTGGGCGATCGTCGGTAGGTCGGGCAGGACGTCGACCGGTTTCAACGTGGTGACCGCCAGCGCCTGCAATTTGCCACCGCGGATATATCCGAGCGACGACGGGATGGGGTCGAACATCACCTGGACGCGATCGGTGAGCAAATCCGCCTGCGCTGCAGTTTCGCCGCGATAGGGCACGTGCAGGAGATCGACGCCGGCCATCATCTTGAACATCTCGGCGGCCATGTGGGTGAGGTTGCCGGTGCCAGTCGATGCCACGTTGATCTTGCCGGGATTGGCCTTGGCATAGGTGATGAATTCGGGAACGGTTTTGGCCGGGAACGACGGATTGACCACCATCACGAAGGGCGAGCCGCCGATGCTGGCAACCGGAGCGGTGTCGCGAAGGAAATTGAATTTAAGGTCGGGGAAGAGCGTCGCATTGATGACGTTGGGCGCGGTGACCATTAGCAGCGTGTAGCCGTCGGGCGTCGCCCGCGCGATCAGTTCGGTGGCGATGTTACCGCCGCCGCCTGGCCGATTCTCGACCACGAACGGTTGGCCCATTCGTTCCGATAAGGATTCTGCGACGAGCCGCGCGTAGATGTCGGGCGTGCCGCCCGCTGGAAGGCCGACGATGAGGTGCACCGGACGGGCAGGGTAGTCGAGCGCCAAGGCCGTGCGTCCCGGCAGCGCCGCGCTCGTGGCCGCCAGAAGAAGAATTCGTCGGCGCGAAATCATCATGAGCGTCCCAGAGTCAGTCGGCTTTGATGTTGGCGAACTTTATCACCTTGGCCCATTTCGCGACTTCATCGGCAGTGAATTGGCCGAACCCAACAGGTGTGCCCGAAATCACCGTGCCCCCGAGGTTGGCCACCTTTGATTTGATTCCGGGGTCGGCCAGTCCGCTGTTGATCTCGCGATTGACTTTCTCGACGATGTCCGCAGGCGTGTTCTTTGGCGCGGCGACGCCGATCCATTGGCTCGCCTCAAAGCCCGGTACGAAGTCTGCCACGGTCGGGATGTCCGACAGCAATTCGGAGCGCGCAGCGCCGGTCACCGCCAGCGCCCGCAGGCCACCGGATCTGATCTGATCGATGGTCAGCAGCACGGTCCCGATCACACCCTGGATTTGACCGCTCAATGCGTCGGTGATCGCGGGAGGACCGCCGCGATAGGGCACGAGCACGATGTTGGCTCCGCTCGTCATCTTGAAGAGTTCACCGGCCACATGCTGCGGAGAACCGATGCCGGGCGTTCCAATGTTGATCTTGCCGGGACTCTCCTTGGCGCGAGCGATGAGTTCGGGAAGACTCTTCACCGGGTATTTCGCACCGACAGTAATCACCATGGGGAACGCGACTACGCCGGCAACCGGAGCGAAGTCGTGCACGATACTGAACTTGAGATTCTCGTAGAGGGTGACGTTGATAGCGTTCGATGCGCTGGCAAGCAGCAGCGTATAGCCATCGGCGGGCGCGGCGGCTACCTCTTCGGTGGCGAGATTGCCGCTGGCGCCGTTTCGGTTCTCAACGAAGAAGGTCTGACCCAACCGCCGCGACAGCCAATCAGCTATGAGGCGGGCGATGACATCCGGCGCACTTCCGGGGATCGCGCCGACGACCACGCGCACCGGCCGCGCCGGGTAGGTTTGCGCGCTTGTGGTACGGGCGACTGCCGGTGCTAATGCGGCACCTGCGGCCAGACGGAGGAATCGTCTGCGGGGAAATCCCATCGGCATCCCCTCCCAACGTTGTTATTCGCGGAGCCAACTCACTCCGCTTTGATATTGGCAAATTTGACGACTTTGGCCCACTTCTCAGTATCGGCTTCGATCAGCTTGCTGAACTCGGCGCGCGAACTGGCGAACACGGGTGCGCCGAGTTCAGTCAATCGCGCCATTATGGTTGGGTCGGTGAGGGCGGCGTTGATCTCGCCATGGAGCTTATCGAGAATTTCGACCGGCGTTTTCGCTGGTGCACCGATTCCCTGCCAGCCGCTCGCTTCATAACCCGGGACGGTATCTGCGATAGGCGGAACATCAGGCAGTGCTTCATACCGCGTGGCAGTCGTGACGCCGAGCGCCCGCAACTGTCCGGCCTTGATGGAACCAATTGAGGACGTGACCAGATCGAACATGACCTGAAGGCGGCCGCTGATGAGATCGGGAACGGCGGGGCCCGTGCCGTGATAATGCACCGGCACCAGATCGACTCCCGTCATCATCTGGAACAGCGCGCCGTACATGTGCGGTCCGCTGCCGGGGCCTCCGGTCCCCATGTTGAGCTTACCCGGATTGGCTTTAGCGTAGGCGATGAATTCCGCAACGGTCTTAGCCGGCACCGACGGATGAACTTCGAGCACGCCGCCTGCGCGCGACATGCTGGCCACTGGTGTAATGTCGCGAATAAAATTGAAGTCGAGATTAGGGTATAGGGTCGCGTTCCAGGCGTTGATGGTCGTGACGTTGAGCAGCGTGTAGCCGTCGGGAGGGGCTTTGGCGACCAGACCGGTGGCGATATTCATCGCGGCGCCTGGCCGATTTTCCACCACGAATGCCTGGCCGAGTCGGTCCGTCAGCCTTTGGGAGATGAGTCGCGCAAGAATGTCGGCGGCGACGGAAGGCGCAAAGCCGACGATGATTCGCACCGGACGCGATGGATAGCTTCGGCGCGCGCAATCGCAGGGACCGCCGGCAGCGCCGCCGCTCTCGCGACCCAACGGAAAAATTCGCGCCGGCGATATTCCATCATCCGTCCTTACCAGATTGCACGCCTGCCTGAAACGCGCGCGGATGGGACATTTCGCTCCATGACACTATACTGCTAGCTTGTGGCCCAGCGGAGCTTGCGGAGAAAGGCGCCATGGCATCGATCGAAAAATTCAACGAGCATTGCTGGAAGGATGTCGTCCCGGAAAGCGACCTGAAGCTTTACGCCGGATGGCGCCGCGAGACTTTTGTCGGTCCGCGCCCGGCGCTGCTTGCCATCGATCTCTACGATCTCGTGTATCGCGGCGGGCCGTTGCCGCCGCCAGAGATCAACGACC
>JASHVC010000335.1 GCA_030039655.1 Xanthobacteraceae bacterium
CTTTTGCGCTGCCCTGCGAGACGGTCCGCAGCAATCGCGGCCAAGTGCTGGAATTCGAGGTTTCCGAACCGCTCACGGCCGCCGTCCGCCGCCTGGCTGAGGCAGAGAACGCTACGGAAGTGATGGTGCTTCTCGCCTGCTTCAAGACGCTGCTCTTCCGCTATACTGGCGTCGTCAACCTGGTTGTCGGTACGGCAGTGACGGACCGCGTTACCGAAGAATTCAAGGACCTGATTGGCTATTTCGCCAATACCGTGGTGCTCTGTACCAAGCTCGACGCCGAGATTAGCTTCCGCGAAGCACTGACACGTGTGCGGCGAACCCAGCTTGAAGCCTATGACCACCAGGCGCTGCCGTTCGAGGTCCTCCTCGAAGAGCGCGCGGCGCGGCGCGCACCCGGACGACATCCCGTCTTTCAGATCATGTTCGCTTTCCAGCCGGCCTGGAGCCGCGCGGGCGTGGCGCCGATATTTGGTGCGCGTCGGCTCGGCGAAAAGATCGCTCCGGTCAAGGGCACCGGAACCACAAAGTTCGATCTGACGCTCGCGCTGACCGGGCAAGGAGATTGTCTGATCGGCGCCGTGGAATACGCATCCGACCTTTTTACGCGCGTCTCGATGGAGCGGATGATCGAACACTTCCGCACACTGCTGCGCGCGGCGGTGCAGAACCCAGACCTGGCGATCGGTGATCTTGCCTATTTTGACGCGCCGGCACCTTTACCGTCGTTCACGGCGGCCAACACAGATCAGCCGCCCGGCTGGCTGCGCCGCACGCTGCTATCGGCGCGCGCAGGGCGGCTGGGCATTTCGGCCTCGCCCCAATCTGAGGTGAGGGCGCTAGGTGTATCCCTTGCGCAATCCGCCCCCGTGACGCTGTTCGAGGCGAGCCAGGCTGGCAAGTGGTCCGGCGCTGTCATCCTTGCCGACAGCCACAGTCTTGAGAGCGGAATGACAGCTGCGAGCGGCGCCCCACCGGCACTGATCTTGTGCTTTGGACCGTGTGTGCCCGCGGCGATCCGACGTGCGTGGCCGGAAGCGTGGCTGAGCCGCGTGGTGCTTTTTTACGGCTGTCCTTCCACCGGCCCCGCCGGATGGATCGCGGAGTCCGCCGCGGCCGTCGACCCCGTCTGGCGTTTCGCAGACGAGACACCCGGGTCCGTGACCGACGCCCGCGGTCGACTCGTGGCTCCGGGCGTGGCCGGCGTGATCGCGACCGCGTCTGACGGATCGAGCGGGATGCGCGGCCAGCTGTTGGAAGACGGACGCTTTCAGCTGCTCGGCCGCGTCGATCGCGTCATCACGCGAGGCAGCCGCACAGTAGACTTGGATGCGGTGGAACGCCGCCTGCGCGACTGTCCACAACTCGACGACGCGGCCGTGGCCGTGGTGCGGAACGGCGGGGCGTTGGTTCTCAAAGCTTATCTGAAACCTCACCGCGCGGACGCAGATCCCGCTGCGCTGACGCGCTGTCTGCGGACCGCGTTTCCCGCCGGCGTTGCTGCGGACGCGTGTTACCTAACTGTCGATCGGCTGCCGCGGGATGCGTGGGGTTGGATCGACGAAGCGCGGCTCTCCGAAATCGGCGACCGAATGTTGCAGCCCGAAGCGGCGCAAACCCGCGCGGTCACGCCGCGTCTGGCTGCACTGCGGGAACTGTGGGCTGCGATGCTGGGCGATGCCGGCATTGGTGATCAGGACAATTTCTTTGACGTCGGGGGAACTTCGTTGATCGCGGTACAGATCCTGGGCCGTGTTCGCGCCATGTTCGGTGCTGATGTCGCTATTAGAGACTTTTTCGAGTCCCCGACCTTGGCGGAGCTGGATACGTTGGTCGCCGAACAGCCGACGATGCAGCCGAGGGATCAAGAGTCGAAGTTGACCTCCGTTCCGCGCGATCCGCCGCCGCGTCTGTCTTTTGCGCAGGAGCGGCTCTGGTTCCTTGATCAATTCCGGCCGGGGATGCCGTTCTATAACACGGCGGAGATCCTCGCCCTTGGGCCCGATCCCGACAGGGCGGCCCTTCAGCAAGGGCTCGATACGCTGATAGTCCGCCATGAGGCTCTACGCACAAGTTTTCCACGTTTTGAAGGCACGCCGGTACAGTTGGTCCATCCTCCTGCGCCGGCCCTGCTGACGGTGCGGCCTGTCGCGAACACACAAGCTGCTCTGGATAAGGCCGTTGCCGACGAGACTTGGCGTCCCTTTGATCTGGAGACTGGCCCTCTGTTTCGCGCGACGTTGCTGCTCCCCCGCGGTGGCGATGCGCTGCTCCTGCTCGCTCAGCATCACATCGTTACGGACGCATGGTCGATGCGGATGCTCATCAACGAGCTCCGTATTATCTATGACGCCGCCCGCGTGGGCCGGCCTTGTCCGCTTCCGCCGCCGCCGCTGCAATATGCAGACTATGCGGTCTGGGAACGGCGGCGCTTGCGGGGCCCAAAGCTCGACTCGCTGATCGCCTTTTGGCGAAAGGCACTCGAGGGCGCGCCCACCCAGCTGGATCTGCCGGCCGACCGTCCGCGCTCGGCGCAACAATCCTTCGAGGGGCGGGCGCAAACCCTGCGCATGCCGCCGGACGTCGCCGAGCGTCTTCGTGCGACGGCCCGGGCTCGCGGCGTCACGCCGTTCGTTGCTTATCTTGTGGGCTTCGCCTCCCTGCTGCACCGCCTTACCGGCCAGCCAGACCTTCTGATCGGGACACCTGTCGTCAATCGCAACCGACCTGAACTCGAACGGGTTTGCGGCTTCTTTGCGAATACGGTGGTGATCCGTTCGCGCATGGCGGCCGCCGAACGGCTGGACCAGTCGCTCCATCGCATCGGCGGCGTTTTCGCCGAGGCGCTGGATCACGCGGAGATGCCGTTCGAAAAGCTGGTCGAAGAGCTGCAGCCTCAGCGCGATCCAAGCCGCAACCCGCTTTTCCAAGCGATGTTCGTTTATGAGGATCGACGTAGGGAAAGCTTCGAGTCGAAAGGCGTTCAGGAGGACAGTTCCACTGCGACGATCGCTAATCATCATACGGCGAAATTCGATTTGACGCTGCAAATCATCGAGGATGGCGGTGGCCTCGTGCTGGCGATCGAATACGCCACCGCGCTTTTCGACGACAGCTCGGTGGCGCGCTGGCTCGATTACCAGCGCCGGCTCATTTGCGCTGTTGCCGACGAGCCGGACTGGGAAATTCCGGCTATACCGCTGCTGACGCCGGAAGATATGGCAGCGTTGACCGCCGAAATGCCGGTGCCGGCCTTGGCGGATATGCCCGACCTGCTGCACGCCCTGTTTGAGCGGCAAGCTTGCCAGACTCCGAATGCCGTCGCCGTTGAAGATGCAATTCGGAAGCTGAGCTACGCCGAACTCGACGGGGCGGCGACCGCGCTCGCGCGCAGGCTTTTCCGTCATGGCGTTCGTCTCGGGACACCAGTCGGCATTCATGTCGAGCGCTCGGTGAGCTTCGCCGTTGCGGTACTTGCGGTTCTCAAAGCCGGGGGCGCCTGTCTGGCGCTCGACCCGCAATATCCGCAGACACGTCTTGCAATCATGCTCGAAGATGCGCGGCCGCCGGTGGTCGTGAGTGATGCTCCACCGGACTGGCTTGCCGCGGACTGGCCGTGCTTGCCCGTGAGCCAACCCGAGGCTGCCGATTCGAAGACCGTTCTGCCGCTGCCGGGGCCAAAGGACCCCGCCTACATCGTCTACACGTCGGGTTCGACGGGGCGACCAAAAGGCATCGTAATGGGACATCGCGCCCTGACGAACCTCATGACGTGGCAGCTGCGCCAATCAGGCGTTCCCGCGCCCCGCACGCTGCAACTTGCCCCGCTCAGTTTCGACGTCGCCTTCCAGGAGATGTTCTCAACCTGGGGCGGCGGCGGATGCGTTGTCTGTATCACTGAAGCCGAGCGCCGCGACCCCGCCGGGATCCTCGCGCGGATCAAGACGAGCAACGTGGAGCGGGTTTACCTGCCATACGTCGCACTCGATCAACTCGCGCAAGTCATACGTCGCAGCCGCCGTGTTCCCACCAGCCTGCATACCGTCATTACGGCCGGCGAGGCACTGAAAATCACGCCTGACATCGCCGCATGGTTCGCGGCCGCCCCGAATTGCCGTTTGTTCAACCAGTACGGGCCGGCCGAGACACATGTCGTCACTGAAGAACTGCTGACAGGGCCGGCGCAAAGCTGGCCGATATTGCCGCCGATTGGACGGCCAATCGATGGAGCTGCGGTCTTCGTCGTAGACGCTCAATTACGTCCGACACCGCCTGGCGTGGCGGGGGAAATCGTGGTCGCAGGCACGCCGCTCGCTCATGGCTATCTGAACCGTCCTCAAGAAACCGCCGAACGGTTCACGCTGCTACCCGGTGACGGACCGAGAATCTACCGTACCGGCGATGTCGGCCGTCTCGATGGAAACGGTCGCATCGTGTTTCTGGGACGGGCCGATCAGCAGCTGAAGATCCGCGGTTTCCGGGTCGAGCCCGGCGAAATCGAAACTGTTTTGAAGAGCATGCCCGGCGTATCCGACGCCGTGGTCGTCGCACAGGGTGAAAGCGCCGCCGAACGCCACTTGGTTGCCTATCTCGTGCCGACGAATGGCGTCGAAACGTTCGATCCGGAGCCTATCAGTACGGCCTTGCGGCGCAACCTGCCGGACCACATGCGGCCGACGCTTTTGTTAGCCGTACCCGAATTGCCGCTGACGCCGAGCGGCAAGCAAGACCGCGTCGCGCTGGCCCGCATGTCTCCCCCGGTTCGCAAATCCAGCCGCGACGCGACGCCGCCACGCACGACGCTGGAACGCCGGATCGCTGATGTTTGGTGCGATATATTGCGATGCGACATGGTTGGCGTGAACGACAACTTCTTCGAATTCGGGGGTCACTCGCTCTCCGCTACCCGCTTGGTCGCGCAGTTAAGTGAAGTCTTTGATGTCGATGTGCCGGTTCGCGCGGTGTTCGACGCACCGGCAATTGAATCACTGTCACGCGAGATCGTATTGTGCTTGGCGCTCGATAGCGGCCGCAACAGGCAAGTCGGCGGCAAGGCTTCCGCCCGCCAAGCTCCGTCCCGAAGTGCAAGCCGCGCCGACTAGGATGGCGACCATGACACTACAAACTCGTGTCACGTCCGAATTCAGCGAGCGGGTGCCGAATCCGCTTCATTGCGTTGTCGTCGGTCACAATGACGAGGATTTCGCCGTCTATTCGGAAAAACAGAGGCAATTCGCCGAGCGTTCGGCGGGTTATAACGAGGTCATCACCAATTCCGTCCGCATCAATGGACGACAGTGCACTTATATGGATCTGCTGAACGTGATCCTGTCGCGGTCCGACGGCATGCAGCACAATCTGAACACCTTCGAGGTTCCCAACCTCGCGGTGGCCTATCTTGTGAATTTCCTGCGCGGCAAGGGCCTCAACGCGGAAGGCGTGAACTTCTTCAACAAATCCAAGCCGAAGCTTGCGACGCTGCTCGCCTGCAACCCGATCTGCGTGGCCATTACCACAACCTACTACGTCGAGGATGACCCGATAAGGGAAGTCATCGCATTTATCCGTCAACACAATCCCGATGCGCTCATTGTGGTTGGCGGACCGCGTATTTACAGCCTGAGCCGCAGCCAGCCCGGACGCGTGCAGGACCTCACCTTCAGATCGATTGGCGCTGACATCTACGTCGAGAGTTCACAAGGCGAAGCGACTCTCGCCCTCCTTGTGCGCGCGCTAGCCGAACACGGAGATCTGTCCAAGCTACCAAACCTGATCTTTCGGGACTCCAATGGTCGCTTCGAGCGCACCGAGCGCAAACCTGAAAATAACAGACTCGAAGAAAACATCATCGATTGGACGCGCTTTCCAAAGGCCGAATTCACGCCCATCAACTATATGCGGACGGCTCGCAGCTGCCCGTTTTCCTGCGAATTCTGCAACTACCCGGCCATGGCCGGAGACCACACTTATCTGTCCGTCGATGCAATCGAGCGCGAGCTGCGTGTCATGAAGAACACGGGTGTGCGTGACGTCATCTTTATCGACGATACCTTCAACGTGCCGTTTCCGCGGTTCAAGCAGATATGCCAGATGATGATCCGCAACCGCTTTGATTTCCGCTGGGTATCATTCTTCCGCTGTTCGAGTTGTGATGACGAAGCACTGGACCTGATGCAGGGGAGCGGGTGCCTTGGCGTCTATCTCGGCATTGAGTCTGGCGATCCGCAAATCCTGAAGAACATGCACAAGTTCGCACGTATCGAACGGTACTGCGAAAGCATCGGCAAGCTGACCGATCGTGGAATATTGTCTCTGGCATCCATGATTGTCGGCTTCCCTGGCGAAACCGCGCAAACAGTTCAGAATTCGATTGATTTCCTCAACCAGGCCAAACCGTCCTTCTACAACGTTCAGGTCTATTATCATGACACACAGGCGCCGATCGAAAAGCAGCGCGATCGGTTCAAAATCATCGGCTCTGGCTACTCTTGGCGGCACGAGACTATGGATTGGCGCGAGGCGATTGCATTCAAAGAAAGAATGATCCGGGAAGTTCGTCATTCCCTGCAACTGCCGCTGTACGGCTTCAGCATCTGGACGGTGCCCTATCTTCTGAACCAAGGCTTGTCGCTCTCGCAGGTCCTCAATTTCACGCGCTTCGCCAATGCGGTCTCTCACGCTGACATCCGCGGAGAGCCTTTCGACCTCGATACTGGCATATCGGAATTGCTGAACCGGCCGGACTGGCGTTGGCCGGACCGGGCAATAGTGCAGACTCGGATTGCATGAGGAGAAGCTATGAGTACGCAGCGACGGGAAGCGGAAGCCATCCTGAACACGGCGCGCGACATCCTCATCGCGCGCTTTGCCGCGGCGGTGGCGGTCAGCCGCGGCCGAACGGCGGTTTGCGGAAGCGGCCGCAGCCTCACCTACGCCGGCCTTGACGAAGCCTCGGACGCCTTGGCCGCCCGCTTGCGCGATATCGGAGTTGGCGAAAGGGTCCTGGTGGGCGTCATGGCGGACCGCAGCGTCGATGTCGCGGTCGCCTATCTCGCGGTTCTGAAAGCAGGCGCCGCCTTCATGCCGCTAAGCGCGGATGCTCCGCCCGAACGCAACCGGAGGATCCTAAGAGAGAGCCGGACAGGGGTTGTCTTAATCAGCGCGGCGCTGCTCTCGGATCAGGCGCCGACAGCGGAAGTCCTACAGGCGGCACATTTCGTGGACATCAGCACGCATGGAGGTTCGGGCTGTGCGCCGTCGATCGATTGTGCCGCGACGCCCGACGGCGTCGCCTATGTCATTCATACCTCTGGCTCCACGGGG
>JASHVC010000336.1 GCA_030039655.1 Xanthobacteraceae bacterium
AGCGAGTTCGCCAGCGGCGACCGGCCGAGATCGACGAAGGTGCGCTTGAGAGCGGCGTTGCAGAAGCGACAGTGTTTGCTGGTCATGCTGCGGCCACGCCAACATCGCTGTAGCGATCGATCTGCTCTTCGGTGACGGCCAGCGCCGGCTGGCCGCCGAGAACTTTCTTGTACCAATTGGCGGTCCAATCGATGCCGCCGTCGAGCCCCAGCGCCGGCGACCAGCCCAGACACTGGCGCGCTTTCGAGGCGTCGATCTTCAGCACATTGGCCTCATGCAATTCATCTCCGGCAATTTTGTCCCACCGCGCCGACCCACCCCAGATGCTGACTACGCGATCGGCGATCCAACCGACGGGGCGAGTGTCCGTATCGGCTGGGCCAAAGTTCCAGGCTTCGCCGTAGGTGTCCGGGTTTTCGGCCAACCGTTCGGCGAGAATGAGGTAGCCGCACAGCGGATCAAGCACATGCTGCCACGGACGCACCGACGCCGGATTGCGGATGCCGATGGCTTGGCCCGCCTTCAAGGCGCGGATGCAGTCGGGAATGAGCCGATCCTCCGCCCAGTCGCCGCCGCCAATAACGTTGCCGGCGCGCGCCGAAGCAATACCGAGATCGCGTTTGGCCGGGCCGCAAAATGAGTTCCGCCATGCCGCCGTGACCAACTCGGCACAGCCCTTGCTGCTGCTGTAGGGATCATGCCCCCCCATCGGTTCATTTTCGCGATAGGCCCACAACCATTCGCGGTTCTCATAACACTTGTCGCTGGTCACCACGATGGCGGCACGCACCGATTCGACCGCGACTGCAGCCGCCAGCACGTGAACCGTGCCCATCACATTGGTGGCGTAGGTCTCCACTGGCTCGCGATAGGAGCGGCGCACCAACGACTGCGCGGCAAGATGAAAGACGATCTCCGGCCGCGTCCGTTGCATGATCTCAGTTACGGCCTTCTGCTCGCGGATGTCCGCATAGTGGCTGCCAATGAGTTTGTTCAACCCGGCGGCAGCGAAGAGGCTTGGTTCCTCGGGCGCAAGCGAGAGACCCTCGACGTTGGCGCCGAGCCGTCGGAGCCAAAGGCTGAGCCAGGCTCCCTTAAAACCCGTATGGCCGAGGACGAGGACGCGTTTGCCGGACCAGAAGCCGCGTGACGGCCGTCTCACGTCCGCCACGGCGCCCTCCCGCTCGCCCAAAGGTCTTCAAGGTGCCGTTTGTCGCGCAGCGTATCCATCGGCTGCCAAAAGCCGGTATGCCGGTACGCCGCCAGTTGCCCCTCGTCGCTCAGGCGCTGCAAAGGTTTCTGCTCGAAGATGGTGTCGTCGCCGTCAAGGTAATCAATCGCCTTCGGAGACAGAACCAGAAAGCCGCCATTAATCCATGTGCCGTCGCCCTGCGGCTTTTCGCGAAAGCTGCGCACCTTGTTCGCGACATCGATCTCAAGTGCGCCGAAACGACCAGGCGGTTGGACCGCCGTAACCGTGGCCAGCAGGCCGTGCTTGCGGTGAAATTCCAGCAGCGCCGCGATATTGATGTCGGCGACTCCGTCGCCGTAGGTCAGACAAAAATGCTTGTCACCGATGTGCTCCCGCACGCGACGTATCCGTCCTCCCGTCATTGTTGATTCGCCGGTATCGATCAACGTAACGCGCCACGGTTCGGCGCGGCTTTGGTGCACAATTGTTGCGCCGTTCGCCAAGTCGAACGTTACGTCACTCATGTGCAAGTCGTAGTTGGCGAAGTATTCTTTGATCATGTAGCCCTTGTAGCCAAGGCAGATGACGAAATCGCGCAGACCAAACTTGGAATAGATTTGCATGATATGCCAAAGAATGGGGCGGCCGCCGATCTCAACCAGCGGCTTCGGCCGAACCTCGGTTTCTTCGGCAAGCCGGCTGCCAAAACCTCCGGCCAATATGACCACCTTGCCGACTTCCATCGCCGTCCCCGATTGACATCGTGTCGGATAGCAGTATTCCCTCCGGGCGCGCAACTACAGGCTTTGGAGACTGTATTGCTTCGCGGCGAAGCGGATCCGAAGGCCATTCGCGAGCAGCCTTGGCGCGCCTTGATCTTAAGCGACGGCCGGCCGTGCACCGGCCACGCGGCGTGCGGGGGATTCAAAGTGCAGAGGAGACTCCGCCTTGGCCGACATAGGCGTTGTGTATCTTTACCGATTCGCCGAAGGAGAGCTCCCCGCTCGAGGTTTCCTTGACAGCTATCGAGCTCATCCGGCCGGCGTCGATCATGATCTGCACGTTATCTTCAAGGGATTCCCGGATGCGCCCGCTCTCGCGTCCGCGCGGAAATTGTTTGCCGGCCTGCCGATCAATCCCATCGGGCTTGATGATGCCGGCTTTGACGTGGGCTCTTATTTTGCCGCGGCCAAGCTCGTGTCCAATCGCCGCTTGGTATTTTTTAACACTTTCACCGAGTTGCTGACCGATGATTGGCTAAAAAAATTCGACGCGGCATTGAGTCAGCCGGAGGTAGGGCTGGTTGGCGCTACCGGCTCCTGGCAGTCGCGTAGTTCCTATTACGAAGCAATTATCGGGATGGCGTGGGCCGGGCTCAACCATTTGCTGAGCCAGCTGACCGAGTTTGCCGCCAAGGGATGGCATGCCAAAGAGAGCCAAGATATGAAAGTTGGTGGCGAGGACAGCCAAGACCCCCACGGAGTAGACAAGCGCCGCCTCATCGCACTAGTCGATCGCGGGTTTCATCGTCTCTTTCGGCTCGATCGATACCTCATGTATCTTTGGCACTATGCCAGGTATCCAAATCCGCACGTCCGCACCAATGCCTTCATGATCGAACGGGATTGCTTTCTCTCGCTTCGCGTGCCGTCCTTCAATAAAAAATACGGTGTATACAAATTCGAAAGCGGCCGGCAATCAATGACGAAACAAATCGTGGCGAGGGGTCTCAAACCTGTTGTAGTGGGCAGTAACGGCAGATTTTACGACATATCGGAGTGGAAGTCGTCGTCAACGTTTTGGATCAATGAGCAGGCCAATCTCATCGCTGCCGACAACCGGACGCGCCAATACGCGAATGCAACCGAGGAGGGACGTGCGCGGTTTCAAGATTTTGCATGGGTCTCGCCATCATCATGGACGTACAAAGTTCATCGAATGCCGCTCGAAAATTGACCAACAATAGGCTCTGCGTCCAATCCATCCTCCCTATGCACTTCGTTTCAATTAACCGATCTCCGTGGACAAAATCGATTGATGCGAGCGCAAATTGGTCCGAGGCTATTGATCTGGGACGCGACTTCGACTCGGGGCTCCGACAAAGGTCAAGTTGCGCGGTTTCGAGTTTTTGGCCCGTTTGAGCCAGGGCTTGCGAAGCAAACTCCGCATTGCTAAGCCACACGGCGGAAAATCGAGGGAGCCGTTTGTTCGCATGCTGGCGTTGACGACCAGCCAGATTGACTCTGCGCTTGACGACCTCCGCGTCGGCGTCGGGTCTTGGCGACTCAGCCAATTTCTGGCCTGGCAGGACATCAAGCAACGCTACAGGCGATCGACGCTGGGGCCCATTTGGCTGGCGCTGACCTTCGGGGTTCAGATAGTCACCATGGGCTTTCTAAGTTCCTTTTTATTCGGTGCCACAGTTACAAGATCACTGCCTTTCGTGTGCGCCGGCATGCTGCTGTGGGCGTTGATCACGCAGTCGATCAATGAAGGCGCGGCGGTGTTTGTAACAATGTCCCGCTACATTACGCAGATAAGGTGCCCACTCAGTGTATTCGTCATGCAGACTATGTGGCGTAACGCAATAGTCGCTGCCCACAACGCAGCGATCTACGTCTGCGTCGCAGTCGTCCTCGGCGTTGTTCCTGGCCCGAGCATCGTGCTCTTGCCCCTTGGGCTTGTTTTGGTTTTCGCGTGCCTCTCGTGGATCGTACTGGTGACCGCCGTCGTATCCGCGCGCTATCGTGATATCCCGGTTATGATTCAGAATATCCTCAACATCCTGTTCTGGTTTACGCCGCTCATGTATTTCCCCGAGCAGCTTGGCAGCAAGCGCTTTATTGTCGACTACAATCCCTTCAGTCACATGGTGGCGTTGGTCCGTGAGCCTTTGCTCGGCGGCGCACCATCGCTCAACGATTGGCTGATTGTGCTCGCGATCGCTGTGCTCGGCTGGCTTGGCGCGTTCCTTTTCTTCGCTCGCTTTCGCGCGCGCATCGTCTACTGGCTCTAGGTCCGCGATGCTGTCGATCGTTGCGAAAGACGTTCACGTTGAGTTTCCGATCTACGATCATTCAAGCCGGTCGTTGAAACATCGGCTCGGCGTCGGGCAACTCGCCAAGGGCATAAATCGATTGACGACGCGCCACTTGAATGTCGGCGGCCAGATTGGCCAGGGCAGCGCCGGCCGGGTCGTCGTTAAGGCCCTTGACGGAATCAGTTTCGATGTCCGCGAAGGCGACCGCGTGGGGCTATTGGGCCACAACGGTTCCGGCAAGACCACGTTGTTGCGCACGCTCTCGGGCATCTACGAGCCAGTCCAGGGCGTGATCCAGACCAGCGGGCGTGTTGTTCCGCTGTTCGATCTTCAGCTCGGTACGGATGTCGATGCGACCGGCATCGAGAACATCTGGATGCGCGGGAGACTGCTCGGCCTGACCACGCAACAAATCAAGTATGCACTCGACGATATCGCGGAATTCACCGAACTCGGCGAGTACCTCTACATGCCGACGCGCACCTATTCGACGGGTATGATGATGCGGCTGGCCTTTGCGATTTCGACGTCCATCCATCCAGAGATTCTGGTTCTAGACGAAATGATCGGGGCGGGAGACGCTGGGTTTATCAACCGCGCCGAAGCGCGGTTGAAAAGCTTCCTCGACAGGGCCGGAATCCTCTTCATCGCAAGTCATAGCACAACCATTCTGCAGCGGTGGTGCAACAAAGGAATGCGGCTGGAGAGCGGCAAGCTCGTCGCCTATGGTCCGCTTGACGATGTCATCGCGGGCTATCAAGGGCAGGCGTGATGGGTTTGCTGTTCCCGGCGTGAAACCACCCACGTGGGCTCGATTCCTCGATAAGCGGCGAATGAAACGAGGCGCATACTTTTGCTTTAGTGATCGAACTGATCCAGCTCTGTAGCGGATTCTGGCCGGGTGAGTTCCCCGAGATCAGCAACCGCTTCGCGGCGGATTTCAGTTCGACAAATAGAAAAAATACAGTCGTCGCGCTTGGTTCCCGCTCGCTTTCGGTGTGCACACGCCCCGAAAATCGTCATCGCCGCAACTCGCCACCATATTGTCGTCTTCCTCTACCAACTCTTGTCCTCAAAAAGTCACGCGTCAAACCTTTGCAATCCTTAAATTTTCCGGCAGGGAGTCAACGACAATCGTTTAAGACGGTAGTCAGGTAGCGAATAGTCGCCGCGGCTCCAGATTGCATCAAGCAGACGATTATTCTAAGACAGAAGCTGCGGGATTCGGGCGACGTTGTAAATTCGTGCACACCTAGTGCGGGCATCAAATCGGACGAAATGTTCTCAGTCGTAATTCCGACACACAATCGTCTGTCGTTACTATCGGACGCAATCGAGACTGTGCGGCGCCAGAAAGACGCCGAGTGGGAACTCGTCATTTTCGATAACGCGTCTACCGATCCCATTCGCGAGCACGTAAGTCGTCTCAGCGACGACAGAATACGGTATGAAAGATCTGACGAATTTTTGCCGGTAACCAGCAGTTGGAATAGAGCGATTGATCTTGCTCGCGGAGAATACATCGTCCTGCTTGGGGACGACGATGCGCTGACTCCAAACTACTTTGTAAGGCTCAATGAAATAGTGCGGCGATTCGCATCCCCAGAGGTGATCTATTCGTCGAT
>JASHVC010000337.1 GCA_030039655.1 Xanthobacteraceae bacterium
GAAGGCCGCCAAAGGCTATTACGGCCGGCGAAAGAATACGATCCGCATCGCCAAGCAGGCGGTCGAGAAGGCGCAGCAATACGCCTATCGCGACCGCAAGCGCCGCAAGCGCACGTTCCGCGCCCTATGGATCCAACGGCTTAACGCGGCCGTACGCCCGTTTGGCCTCAACTACAGCCGCTTTATCGCCGGCCTGAGCAAGGCCGGGATCGTGGTGGACCGTAAGGTGCTCTCAGATCTTGCCATCACCGAACCCACAGCGTTCGAGGCGATTGTCGGTCAGGCCAAATCGGCACTCGCCTAGGCTTTGAGGAGCCGTCATAGCCGGGCTTGTTCTGGCCATCCCAGTCAGGCATTGCCCATCGGATCGGGATGCGCGGGTCGAGCCCGCTCATGACGCCGCGTAAAACGACAGGCAAACGATCATGATCGATAGAGCGTACGTCCAGCGCATGGCGCGCTACAATCGTTGGCAGAACCAAAACCTGTACGGCGTCGCCGAACGGCTGACCGACGAGGATCGCCGCAAGGAACGCGGCGCGTGGTTTGGCTCGATTCACAAGACGCTGAGCCACATCTTATGGGCTGACCATAGCTGGATGAGCCGCTTCACCGACTTGCCGCGGCCAACGGTCGGCATTCCGGAGTCGGTCAATCTTTACTCCGACTGGGATAATCTGAAAGACGAACGCATCGCGTTCGATCAAACAATGATCGATTGGGCCGACAATGTCGACGACACGTGGCTCGCCGCCGATCAGACTTATTATTCCGGCGCGACCAAGCGGGAATGGACGCGGCCGCGCTGGGTCCTGGTCACCCATATGTTCAATCACCAGACCCATCACCGTGGTCAAGTCCATTCGATGTTGACGCAGGCAGGAGGGCGTCCGTCGGACACCGATCTGCCGTTCATGCCGGACTGAGCGCGATGACCGATATTGTGCGGCTTGAGCAGGAAATCCTCGCGGGAGTCGCTGCCGCGGGCGACGAGGCGGCGCTTGAGGGCGTGCGCGTAGCCGCGCTCGGAAAAAGCGGCTCCGTCACCGCGCTGCTGAAGACGCTCGGCACCCTGACGCCGGACGAGCGTAAGAGCCAGGGGCCGCTGATCAACGGACTGAAAGACCGCGTCAACGCGGCGCTCTTGGCGCGGCGCGACTCGTTCAAGAGCGCCGCCCTGCAAGCCCGGCTCAACACCGAGAGCGTTGACGTCACGTTGCCGGTGCCCGAGGCCCCATTCGAATCGGGCCGAGTTCATCCGATCACCCAGGCAACCGACGAACTGACGGCGATCTTCGCCGATATGGGCTTCTCCATCGCTGAAGGTCCCGACATCGAGACCGACGATTACAATTTCACCAAACTCAATTTCCCGGAAGATCATCCGGCGCGCGATATGCACGACACGTTCTTCTTCAATCCGAAGCCGGACGGCACGCGGCTGTTGCTGCGCACGCACACCTCGCCGGTGCAGGTGCGCACTATGCTCAGCCAAAAGCCGCCGATCCGCGTGATTATTCCGGGTCGTACCTATCGCAACGACAGCGACCAGACCCACACGCCGATGTTCCATCAAGTCGAAGGCCTGGTGATCGACAAGGGCTCGCATCTCGGCCACCTGAAATGGATCCTGGAAGAATTCTTCAAGGCCTTCTTCGAGGTTGATCGGGTAGGCATGCGCTTTCGTCCGTCATTTTTTCCGTTCACCGAGCCGTCGCTCGAAGTCGACATTCAGTGCCGGCGCGACAAAGGCGAGGTCCGCTTCGGCGAAGGCAACGATTGGATGGAAATTCTCGGCTGCGGGATGGGGCATCCGAACGTCCTGAGAAATTGCGGCCTCGATCCCGACGAATATCAAGGCTTTGCCTGGGGCATGGGTATCGACCGCATCGCCATGCTCAAATACGGCATGCCGGACCTGCGCGCCTTCTTCGAGGCCGACCTCCGCTGGCTCTCCCATTACGGCTTCCGCCCGCTCGACTGGCCAACGCTGGCGGGGGGTTTGAGCTCGTAATGCCATGATGAAGTTCACCCTCGCCTGGCTGAAAGAGCACCTGGAGACCGATCGGCCGCTGGGCGAGATCGCCGATAAGCTCACCATGATTGGCCTCGAAGTTGAGCGTATCGAGGACAAGGGCAAGCAGCTCGCACCGTTCGTCATCGCACGCGTCGTCGAAGCCAGGCAACACCCCAATGCCGATCGCCTGCGCGTCTGCATGGTTGACACGGGCGACGGCAAGCCGGTTCAGGTCGTGTGCGGCGCCCCGAATGCACGCACCGGCATGAAAGGCGTGTTCGTGCCGCCGGGCGCCTACATTCCCGGCAAGGACATGACGCTCGCGGTCGGCACCATCCGCGGCGTTGAGAGCCGCGGCATGCTGGTGTCCGAGTTCGAGCTGAAAATCTCCGACGATCACGAAGGCATCATCGATCTGCCGGACGACGCGCCGGTCGGCGCCAACTATGCGCAGTGGGCCGGCCTCGACGATCCGATGATCGAGATCAATCTGACGCCGAACAGGGCCGACTGCACCGGCGTTCACGGCATCGCGCGCGATTTGGCCGCGGCCGAAATGGGCAAGCTGAAGGACGCCGCCATTGCGCCCATCAAGGGCGCATTCCCCTGTCCGGTGAGTGTCAAGCTCGACTTCGGCGCCACGCCTTCGCTCTGCCCGGCCTTCGCGCTCCGCCTCGTGCGCGGCGTGAAGAACGGACCATCGCCCGAATGGCTGCAGCGACGGCTCACGACGATTGGGCTGCGTCCTATCAACGCTCTGGTCGATATCACCAACTTCATCACTTACGACCGCGGCCGGCCGTTGCACGTGTTCGATGCTGCAAAAGTGCGCGGCAATCTCACAGTTCGCCGCGCGCACAATAACGATACGTTGCTGGCGCTCGACGGCAAGGCCTATACGCTCGACGACAGCGTTTGCGTGATCGCCGACGACCAGGGCGTCGAATCGCTCTCCGGCATCATGGGTGGCGAAAAGACCGGCTGCTCGGAGGCGACCACGGACGTGCTGATCGAGTCGGCATTATGGGA
>JASHVC010000338.1 GCA_030039655.1 Xanthobacteraceae bacterium
ACACATCAGGATGACAGGCATGATTGCGGACGCTGATCGCATCGTATTGCGTTTTGTATTTTGCATGACTCTCGCGCTGCTTCCCACGATGGCGGCCAGCAATCCGGCGCCGGCACAGGAACTCGGTCTCGCTGCCAAGAAGCCGGTCGTCGCCGCCGCCTGCAAACTGTGCCCTTGGGGCACCATCGCCGATGTGCTCAAGCAAGCGCTGAGTGCGCACGGTTATGATTTGCAGATTTGTTACACCTGCTCACGGGTGAACAATCCGCGCTACGTCACTCATGACATGAAGCCGCCCCAGAGCGACACCGAAGGTTCGCCGCCGCCGCCCAACGGCCCAATCGATTTCGGCATCACCGCCGGTTACTACGTGCGCGACGCCTATCTCGGTACGCTCGAATATGCCGGCGATGCGCCGCGCAAAAATCTCCGGCTGATCGCGCGTGTCGAGATACCGAATTATGCCGTGATTGCCGTGAAGGCATCATCCGGCATCACCGATCTCCGTCAGATCAGGGAGAAGCACTTGCCGGTGCGGATCATCACGATGGAGAATTCCGGTAACCTGCCGATCCTCAGATATTACGGCATCACACGCAAAGACCTCGAATCCTGGGGCGGCTCGATCGAACGCTTCGTCGGCACCATGCCGGAGGATCCCGACAATTTCGATGTAGTCATTGCCAGCGCGATCTATCTCGGCGGCGCGCCGGAGGTGCGCCCTTATTATCTCATTACCGCGCGTCACGACATGCGCTTCCTGCCCATGCCGGAAGACCTGCGCGACATCATGGTCAAGGAAGTGAACATGGAGAAGGTCGACATGCCGACCGCTTTGTTCCGCGGCGTCGATCACCCGATCCCGACAGTCGGCACGTCGGTGCGCGTGGTCTACGGCCTCGATACGCTGCCGGCGGACTTCACTTATACGATCGCACAGGCTCTCGACGAGCGGCACGACCTGATGCGCCTGGTCCACATGCCGCTGTCCTACGATCCGCACACAGTGACGCAACTTCCACCGGTGCCACTTCATCCAGGCGCCGAGCGCTACTACCGCCAAGTTGGCTATCTCAAATAGGCAGCACGACGTCTAGAAGCCGCCGGCGGTGAAACTCAGGCGCTGCGTCACATCATACGGCTGCTTGGCGATCGGATAAGCGTAGTCAACCTGCAGCGGCCCGAACGGCGAATTCCAGATCAACGCCGTGCCGATGGAGGATCGCAGCGCCTGCGCGTTGGCGATCTGTTGCGACGGCGACAACGACGCAAGGCTTGAAGCGCTCGATGCGCCGGTAGCCCACAGACTGCCGGTGTCGGAGAACAGCGCGATCTTCAAGTTCGCATCGGCCGGCACGCCGGGCACCGGAGCCTCCAGCTCGGCCGTGGTCGTCCAATAAATGTTGCCGCCGATGTTATCCATCGCGGTTCCGGGCGTGATGTCGCGCGGGCCGAAGCCGTTGGGCGCGAAGCCGCGAATGAGCTGTGGCCCGCCGAAGAAATTATCCAGGAGCGGCAGTTGCTGGCCGCCATAGGGCGTCACGTAGCCGTCCTGCGTGCGCACCATCCCGACGATGTCGCCCACGATCGGATGGTAGTAGCGGATGTCCTCGGTGGTCTTGGCGAACTTGGCCGCTCCGCCAAGTCCGGCCAATTCGTTGCTGGTTTGCACTCGAATTCCGCTGGTCGGATCCTTCGGATTGTCCAGAGTCGAGTACGTGACGGTGGGACCGATGGACGAGACCCAGATCGGGCCGGCGGCCGCGGCCTGCTGAATCGGAAGCGACGACGTTCCTTCCGCTGGATCGAGCGATACGGATTGATTGTAGATCGAGTAGTTCCAGGTGACCCCAAGCTGCTCGGTCAGCGGCATGCCCAGCGACAGCTTGCCACCGTAGGTGAGGCTATCGAAGGATTGGTTGACGTTGGCCATGGTCTGGTTGGCGAAGAGTTCGACGCCGCCCGACATGCGCTGGTTTAAAAGATAGGGATCGGTGAGACCGAGGTCGAAGCCTCTGGCATACTGGCCGTAGGTCACCGACGCTTTGCCGATCCAGCCGGTGCCGAACAAATTCTTATCGCTGACGCTCACCTCGGCCAGAATTCCAGCCGTGGTGGAATAGCCACCGGAAATCGCGAAGTTGCCGGTGTCCTGTTCCTGCAGGGCAACGCTGAGCACCACTCGGTCGGGCGCCGATCCGGGTTGCGTGGTTATGGTCACTGTCTTGAAGTAGCCCAGCGCTTTGAGGCGCCGCTCGGCGCGATCGACCAGCGCACGATTATAAGCGTCACCTTCGCCAATATCGAACTGGCGACGGATGACGTCGTCGTGCGTCTTGGTATTGCCGTGGATTTCGATGCGCTCCACGTAGACGCGTTTGCCCTCATCGATCGTGTAGACGAGATTGATGATCCCTGTCCCACTCGCTCCGCCGAGCGCGGCCGGAAGCATCGAAGCGCCGGTTCCCACGCCCGTAGAGACATCGGGCGGCGGTACACGTTCGGCCCGCGCAAAAACGCTGGCGAACGGCTGGCCGCTCTTGGCCAGCTCCATAGTCAGATCATCCACGGTCTTGCTGACCGCATCGGCATCGTAGGTGTCGCCCGGATGGCTGCGCAGGTATGCGCGCAAGGGTGCCGCATCAACGGCTTGCATGTGCGATTCAATCTCGACCTTGCCGAAACGGTAGGGCGGACCTTCGTCGAGCGTGAAGGTGAGCACGACACCGTTGAGGGACTCATCGTAGCTGGCATTGGAGCGCACGCGCACGTCGGCGTGGCCGTGGGCAAGATAGAAACGGCGCAGCAGGTCGCAATCGCTCTCTATCTTGTCGGCGTCATAGATATCGTTATTGAGCAGAAAGCTAAGGAAATTCGTTTTCCCGCTCTTGATCACGCCGCTGAGCTTGTTGGCCGCAATAGCGTTATTGCCAACGAACACGATCTTACTCACCGCCAGCTTGTCGCCCTCCTTGATCTGGAAAACCAGATTGACGCGGTCGCCATCAGCATTCTTTCCGCTGCTCTGTGCGCCAGCGCGATCATGATCGTGCTTGATGGCTGGCGGCTTCCCGTTGGCACCGCCACTCTTGATGTTGATCGTCTCGGGCACGATCCGCGCCTGGAAATAGCCGTGCTGCCGATAAAGTGCGATCAGACGCTCCACATCGGACTGGACGAAGAAGCGCGACAGCGGTCCGTTGGCCTTCGATTGCACGGCCTTCTTCAACTCGTCGTCCTTGACCTTCTTGTTGCCCTCGAAGGCGATCTGCTGGATCGTCGGATTCTCGGCCACCTGGACGACGACGCGCTCGCCGCCGCGCGTGATCTTCACATCTGAAAATAGTCCGGTGCCGTAGAGGCTCTTGAGCGCGGCGTCGATCGTGGCGGCATCGAGGCGGCCATCCGGCGCGAGATGGAAATACGAACGAATCATCGCCGCATCGGTGTGCCGGTTGCCGGCGACCGTGACCAGCGAATCGACAGCGCCTTCCGCGCGGGCGGCCCCGCACGCGGCAATCGTCAGAAATCCGGAAACAAGGACGGAAAGAACGACGGCTGACAACCGGCCGTGCATCCTCGCACCTCGCGGTGCCCCCCAATAGCCAGACGCAATCAAAAGAGCCGGCGAGGCGGGACCGTGACCGTTTGTGTCGGAATGTGAGGAATTCTTGGGGCGTCCGCCACAATGCCTGGACGGATTTACCGCAGCGCGCGCGTAGTGTCGTCGAACAATTCCTCGACCGAATAGCGGCGCGGGATGATTTTCATTTCCAGCGCGTAACTCGACATCAGGTCAAGCGCGGGCTTCACCGCATCGAACCCGAACGGCAGCGTGTCGATGGCGCCGGGTTTGGGCAGCCCGGCGGCTTTCTTGCTTTCGTGCAGCATGCGGAAGACTTCGCGCACGACGCCAGGATCGGACTTCGACAGCGAGGTCTTGACCACCACCATGTGATTGATCGGTACAGTGCCGTATTTCTTGTACCAATCCTTGGCCGCATTATCGGGATCTGGAACGACGCTCTTGAGCCGCGGATCGGTCGGCAGCGCCGTACCGAAAATCGCCGCGTCGAGCTCGCCCTCCAGCAGCATCTTGGTCATGTCCTTGCCTTCGGGCGCGCGCTCGACTCCGGGCGGATCCTTGAATTCGGGAACGTGAGCGTCCTCGAATGTCACCCATTTCACCTTGCTGTTGTCGAGACCGTAGTCCTTCCAAAGGATGCCGCGCAGCCAGCAGCCGGTGGTCTGCGCGAATGAACGCACGCCGATGCGGCGGCCTTCGAGATTGTACGGCGTCAAGGCGCTGCGTTCAGAGTTGTACAGCATGGTGCCATGCTGAAAGCGTCCCACCATCGTGCACGGCATCAATACCAGGGGCTTGCCGTAGGGCTTGCCCTGCAAATACGACACGATCGCCATCTCGCAGATGTCGAACTTCTGCTCGCGCACCATCATGCCGAAAGCCTTGTAGACCGGATTGATCTCGCTGAGGTTCAGCTTGACGCTGTCGGACTTGATCTGGCCGCTCTTTAGAGCCTGAGTTTGCGGATAAGTGCCGAAGCAGGCGTTGATGGTCTCGATCTTTTCGGCGGTCATCGTGCTCATGGGCACATTCTCCTGGGCGCTTTCTCCGCGGTTCACTTGATTTTATGGCGTGATGCGAGCTTAAACCAGTCCCGCCATTCACTGGAAGCATGACCGCAATGAGCCAGGACAACACGCGCATTCCCGCCGGCCGCCTCGCCGCCTTCATCGCGCGGGCTTTGGCGGCAGCCGGCCTGCCGGCGAGCGATGCGGAAACCGTCGCCGGTCTCATGACCGAAGCCGATCTGCGCGGCAGCGACACCCATGGGGTGATCCGGCTGCCGCTCTACGTGCGCCGCATCCGCGCTGGCGGCGTCAATCCCAAGCCGAATATTCGCGTGGTTAGCGACCGGCCATCGGCGGCACTGATCGACGGCGACAACGCCATGGGCCATCTGGTGATGCGGCGCGCCGCGCACCTGGCCATCGAGAAGGCGAAGGCGACCGGAATCGGTTGGGTGGGCGCACGGATGAGCAACCATGCCGGCCCGGCAGCGCTCTACGTGATGATGCCCCTGCATCACGACATGATCGGTCTCTACTTCGCCATGGGCAGCAACAACCATTTGCCGCCCTGGGGCGGAAGCGAAAATCTGCTCGGCACCAGCCCAATGGCGGTCGCAGTGCCGGCACACGAGGAGCCGCCCATCGTGCTCGACATGGCGCCGACGGTTGCGGCCTTCGGCAAGGTGCGACTCAAGGCGCAGCGCGGCGAACAGATGCCGGTCGGCTGGATGATCGATCGGGAAGGCAAGCCGCTCACCGATCCGAAGCGCGCCGATGAGGGCTATCTCCTGCCCATCGGCGATTACAAAGGCTCCGGCTTGAGCCTGATCATCGGGCTTCTTGCCGGTGCACTCAATCGCGCCGCGATGGGCCACGACGTGGTCGATTTCGTCAAGGAGACCGGCAAGGCGACAAACACCGGGCAAGCGATCGCGGCGATCTCCATCGACACCTTCACACCGCCGGCCGAGTTCAAGCGCACAGTCGATAGTTTCATCCGCGACCTTCGCAATTCGCGCCGCCTCCCCGGGGTCGAGCGCATCTGGCTGCCCGGTGAGCAGAGTCACACCAAATTGTTGGATCGCCGCGCCCACGGCATACCTATGCCGAAGTCAATGCACGAAAGCCTCGATGCGCTTGCGCGCGATCTCAACGTTGAGCCGCTTCAATGACTGTCATCGTCCGCGAAGGCGGACGACCCAGTAATCGCCGACGCTCAAATTCGTTCCGACGCATTGAGAGTACTGGATGCCCGCCTTCGCGGGCATGACAGCAAGGGCGAAAGTCATGAACAAACACGTCCCCGTCGGCATTATCGGCTTGGGCCTCATGGGCGAAGTTTACGCGCGCCGGCTCATGGCCGCGGGATTTCCGGTGGACGGCTTCGATATCGATCCGGCGAAAAACCAGCGTCTGACGCAAATCGGTGGCCGCGCTGGATCGCTTGCCGACCTTGTCCGTGATTGCGATCCGATCATCCTCGCCGTGTTCAATACCGATCAGGTCGAGGACGTGGTGGAGCACGCGCTCCTTCCCGCCGCGGCCGGCAAGATCGTGCTCTGCACCTCGACTTGCGACCCAGATCGCATCGCGGCACTCGCCGCCCGAGTGGGAGAGCGCCTGCGCTTTCTGGAAACGCCGGTGTCGGGCGCGAGCGAACAGGTTCGCCAGGGCGATGGCGTCGGCTTTATCGGCGGCGATGAAAAGATTGCGGCTGATGCGGCGCCCGTTCTCGATGCGCTATTCCCCAAGCGCTTCCATATCGGCAAGGCCGGCGATGGCGGCCGCGCCAAGCTCGCGGTCAATCATATTCTCGCGCTCAACCGCCTGGCATTGGCCGAAGGGCTGGTTTGCGCCGCCAGACTCGGACTCGATCCGGCGGCGTTTCTCAAGGTCGCGCGCAATTCCGCGGCAGCGTCGCGGATCATGGACTCCAAGGGAGCAAAAATGATCAATAGCGACTTCGCGCCGGAAGGCCGCGTGCGCCAATCGCTCAAGGACACGCACCTGATCCTCGATCAGGCGCGCAAAGCCGGTCAGAAGCTGCCGCTGCTCGAAGTCTACGCAGATGTTCTCGAAGCGTGCATGCGTCATGGCGAGGGCGAAGAGGACAACAGCATCGTCATCAAGGAAATCCGCCGGCGGACGCTATAATCTTCCGCCTGCGATCCGCACCGCACCGTGATGGCGACTTGCCCGGCACGCCCGCGATGCGCCATTAGTCGCGTGCGACATGCGCAAGACTACGTTGGAGAGGGATTGTGCCCGAACATCAGTTCCATGGCAGGCGTGAGGACGCCCGCCTCGTTACCGGTCATGGCCGCTACACCGCCGACGTCGCCGTCGACGGGCAGGCTGCGGCTTTTTTCGTGCGCAGCGATCGGGCGCACGCGAAGATCGTGAAGATCGACACCGAAGGGGCGCGCACCATGCCGGGCGTGCTCGGGGTCGTGACCGGCGCCGATTTCGCCGCTGCCGGCTGGCAAGGCTTGCCGGCGATGGCTTTCTTCAAAGGCGTCGGCGGCTCTTCGCTGCACGTTCCGCCACGCTATGGCCTGGCGCACGATCGCGTCCGCTTCGTCGGCGAGCCGGTCGCGGTTGTCGTCGCAGAGACCGAGCACCTAGCGCAGGACGCTGCCGAACGCATCGCAGTGGACTACGAGGATTTGCCGGTACTCGTCGAAGCCAGCGACGCAAGCGCCGCGGGAGCGGTGCGCATTCACGACGACGTGCCCGACAATCTGGCGCTCGAGTACGAATACGGCAATCAACAGACCGCCGAGCAAGCCATGGCAGGCGCGGCCCATAAGGTTCGCGTGGAGCTTCGCGCGCAACGTATTTCCGGCAATCCCATGGAGCCGAAATCTTGCGTGGCCTCTTACGACGCGGCAAGCGATTCGTATGAACTCAGCGCCCCAACCCAAGGCACGAGCGATCTCAAAAACGCGCTTGCCCTGATGACCGGACTGTCGGTGGAGCGTTTCCGCATCCACTCCGCCGATGTCGGCGGTGCGTTCGGCGTGCGCAATGAAGTCTATCCGGAATTTCTCGCCGTCATGCTGGCGGCAAAGAAAACCGGACGCGCCATCAAATGGATCGGAACGCGCGGCGAAACTCTCTCCGGCGATCACCACGCCCGGGCCGCGGATCTCAGCGGCGAATTGGGCCTCGATCACGACGGCCGCTTTGTCGCCTTGCGCGTCGAGTGGCTGGTGAACCTCGGCGCCTTCTGCAGCAATGCCGGGCCATTGATTAACACGGTTGCAGCACCGACAAGTTCGGCGATCAGCCTTTATAATGTCACGGCGATCCATGGCCGCCATAAGCTGATCTTCACCAACACTACGCCGGTGACGGCCTACCGCGGTGCCGGACGGCCGAATGTCTCTTATTTGTGGGAGCGGCTGGTCGAGGACGCCGCAGTCGCGCTCGGAATCGATTCGATCGAACTGCGGCGGCGCAATCTGCTGCGCAAGACCATGTTCCCCATGCGCACGCCGACCAACTCAAATTACGACAGCGCCGATCCGGCGCGGCTGCTCAAGACAGCATTGCAGGCGGCCGATTGGAAGGGCTTTGCCAAGCGCCGGAGGGAAGCCAAACGCCGCGGCAGGCTGCGCGGCATCGGGCTCGCTTTGTTTCTCGAGCCTTCGGGCGGCCTGGGCAAGGAGCAAGTCGAAATCCGCGTCGAGACCGGCGGCCACCTGGCGATGTATTCAAACGCCGGTCCATCGGGCCAGGGCCACGAAACCGTTTTCCCCATGCTGGTGGCCGATGTGCTCGGCATTCCTGCCGACAAGATCGAACTGCGCTACAACGACGTGACAGCGCCGAAACTGGCTGGCACCGGCTCGTTCGGTTCGCGCTCCCTGATCAGTCACGGCGCCGCCCTGCAGACCGCCGCAAAAGAAATCGTCGAGAAGGGGCGCAAGCTGGCGGCCGACGAACTCGAGGTGGCGGCGGGCGATGTCGTTTTCGAGAACGGCCAATACAAGGTCGCCGGAACCGATCTCGCGCTCGGCATCCAGACTTTGATCGAGCGCAAATGGAGCGAATCAACCCATCCGCTCGACACCAATACCACCATCGACCTCGCCAGCGCCTTCCCCAGCGGCGCGCATGTCGCTGAGGTCGAGATCGATCCCGACACCGGCGCGCTTGAAGTGGTGAACTACATCGCCGCCGACGACTGCGGCACGATCTACAATCACAAGCTGGTCGAGGGCCAACTGCATGGCGGACTGATGCAGGGCCTCGGGCAAGTCGTCGGCGAGCACATCGCCTACGATCCGCAGAGCGGGCAGCTCCTGTCCGGCAGCTTCATGGACTACTTCATGCCGCGGGCGGACAATCTGCCGCCCATCACGCTGATCGATTGTGGCGTTGTTTCGCCGGCCAATGCGCTCGGCGCCAAGGGCGCGGGCGAAGCCGGTGCCACCGGCTCAGTGCCGGCGCTCGCCAACGCGGTGCTCGACGCGCTCAAGCCGCTGAACGTGCGCAAGCTCGATATGCCCTACACGCCCGATCGCATCTGGCGGGCGATCCATGGGCAAGCCGTAAGCACAAACAATTAGAGCGACAAATATCTTTACTTAGAGGCGTCGGCACTTTCGCCAACGCCCGTCATTTCGGCAAGTAGGCTTCAGTGTAGAGCTTCGACATGTCGGGCTCGCTCTCAGTCAGCTTCATCTCGACGAAGGAACGCTTCAGAGTCGCCAGCGATTCCGGATCGAACCGGCAATCCTTGGTGTGCATCGCGATGGTGAGATCGTATTCCCGCGACATCACGCTTTCGCTGAAATGCGTGACGGCGCTCGTGATCTTCACCGTCTCGGCCTTGTTCGCCCGCATGTAATCGACGGTCTCGATCCATGCCGTGTTGAAGGTGCGGATCGCATCGGGGTTGCTGGCGATGAGCTTGTTCGAAGCGAAGATCGCGCCTGAGGCAACGTTGCCCTCATAGGTCGAGACCGGCGCGAGCAGGCGCCCTTCCTGGACTTCCTCGGAAGCGAGAAACACCGACGCGCCCGCGATCGCGGCATCGACAAGATGGGTGCGAAGCGCGGCGATGGTCGGCGCCGATCCGCCGCCGATCCCAACCGTCTTCACGCCGTCGTCGCCCCAGCCGAACTTGCGCGCCAACTCGTGGGCGGACCAGTCGCTGAACGAGCCGGGGCTCGATACGCCAATGACCTTGCCTTTCAGATCTTCGAGCTTTTTGACCGGCGAATCCCACGGCACGCCGATGCCGAGGAAAGGCGCCGGCCCGGTGCTCTCGCAGACGGCGATCATCGGCGCGCCCTTGGCGACGAAGGCCATTTCGGTTCCGGCGCCGTCGCCGATATCGATGGCGTCCGCCGTGAGGCCCTGCACCATCTTGCTGCCGCCGCCGAAGTCGATGATCTTGAGATCAAGCCCGTGCTTTTTGAAGATGCCGAGCTGGTCACCCACATTGACGGGAATGATAGCATCCGAAGTCGGGTTGGCCTTGCCGACGGTCAGCGCGATATCGCCGGCTAGCGTGGGCGCCTCGAAGGCGATGCACGCCGCGATGGCAGTGATGCCGGCCAAAGCACTGCGTCGAAGCGATGCGATCATTGAACTCCCTCCCCTTGCGCCTGTGTTCCGCGCGCTTGGCGCGAGTTTATAATACGATGCAGGCGCGGCGGGATAGCGCTAATGCTAGCGTCCGCGGATAAGGAGAAAGCATGGCCGATCTAAAGCTCAGTCTCGCGATCACAAGGAATCCGCGCACCTGGGCGATTATCGACGGGCGCATCAAGCCAGACGGCATCGGCTTCACCCAGACTGTCCTTGGCCCCGCAGAAATGTTCTGGCGGCAACTTCGCTTCGCCGAATTCGACGTCTCCGAAATATCGATGTCGGAGCTGATGATGATCCGTGGCCGCGGTGACGACCGGTTCATCGGCATCCCGGTGTTCACCACGCGGCGCTTCTATCACACCATGATGTTTGTGCGTAAAGACGCCGGCATCGCGGCCCCGGCCGACCTCAAGGGCAAGCGCGTCGGCGTGCCGGAATACGTGCAGACCGCCGCGCTGTGGACCCGCGGCGTCCTCGAAAACGAATTTGGCATCGCGCCAAAGGACATGACCTTCTTCATGGAGCGGTTGCCAGAACGCAGCCATGCCGGCGCGATCGGCTTCAAGGCGCCACTTGGCGTCAGCATCAACCAGATTCCTCGGGAGAAAAGCATCGGCTCCATGATGCTCTCGGGCGAGCTTGACGCCTGCATGGCCTATTTCGGCAATAATCCGGGCCTCATCGACCGCAGCGACGTGGATCTCGGCAATCATCCCGACATTAGGCCGCTGTTCCCGGACCCGACCGCCGAAGGGATCCGTTACTACAAAAAGACCGGCATCTTTCCGATCAATCATGGCATGGCCATCAAGCGTGCCGTGTTCGAGCAAAATCCCTGGGTCGCGCTCAACATCATCAAGGCTTTCATTGCGGCGAACGACATCGCCGAGGCAGAGCGGCGCGAACATGTCGCCTATCACTTCGAGACGGGCCTTGTACCGCCGGACTATCGCAAAGCCCTGGCAGGGCGGCTCATTACTCACGGGCTCAAGGCCAATCGCGCCACGCTCGAATTGGCGGCGAAGTATTCCAATCAGCAGGGCCTGACGCCGCGAGTCATGGCGATGGAAGAACTGTTCGCGGCGAACGCGCTGGAGTCATAAAACTCGGAGGTCGAGGCCGGTATCGAGCCCTCGATTTCCCGCTGCGAGTCGTTACGCCTCAGTTCGGCGCGGCCACAGTCTCGGCCAACTCGGCGAGGCGTACGACGAAGTGACGGTAGCCAGCATCAGCGCGAACAGATACGCGCTCAACACTGCAAAGATCAAAATTTTGGCAAGCTGAACCACGATCGCTCCGGGCATATCAAGCCAAGAGACCAGCAACGGGGCGTTCATCGCCACGACGATGACGACGATGACTGCACGGGCGTAGGGAAACGGCCGGCGCTGCAGAAATGGAATGCATAGGATCAAGAAGATCAGGCGGTAGTCCACGTTGCCAGAGGACATGAATGTGCCGACATAGATCGCGGCACCGACGAGCATAAGGTCGAAGGCCGTATCCTGCTTCGGCCGTACTGCATCCGATCTGCTGAAAGAGTATGCCAGAGCGAAAGTTGCCAGGCCGATCGCGCCGAACAGCACCTCGAGTTGCCAAAAGGGCCTACCAAGGAGCCTGAAGCAACGAGAGACGCTAGGAATACCGTAGTAAATATCGCAACCGACGGGCGTGGCCGAACGAATGTCAGTCAGTTGATCCCCGAGACAGGCGAAGATCACGACAGCTGCCGCCAGCGACGCGGCAAACAGCAGGAATTGCCGCCTGATGAGTAGGGAACTGAGCGTGAAGACCGGATAAAGCTTCAAGAGCGTCGCCAGCAAAAGCGGTATCGGC
>JASHVC010000339.1 GCA_030039655.1 Xanthobacteraceae bacterium
GGGGGAGCGGCCTCAGTGGATGCGTTGCGGGGTGTCGCGATGGCTGTTGCCGTCGTGGGCATAGTAGCGAGCACCACTGTGGAACGGGCCGCCGCCGGCGGACCCGACGATCCTACTTTCCTGCTTTTCTCCGGCACCGATCTGTGGCGCTACGGCGCATTCGGCTACGGCGGAGTGCTATGGGCGCCGGGCGGAGGTGGTGCTCGACGGCGGTAAGTACAGCTACATTTCGGGTGACCTCAACGAGACCATCGACGGCACCAAGTTGTCGGCAGCCGTTCTCCCGGGCTGGCGATTTATCCGCGACGGCCTCACCGTCAGTCTCTTTGCTGGCCCCGTCGTTCAGGACTATCGGCTGGCGCCGTTCGACCCCGGGAGCCGATTACATGGCTTCTATGTCGGCGGAGAGTTCGCGAGCGACATCTGGTACCAGCCGAGCGCAACGACCATGGCGGCGCTCAACGGCTCCCTTGCGTCCATAGGCCCGACCGGATACGTGCGCGCCACATTCGGCTTCCGCTTCCTCACGCCGTTTTTCGTCGGCCCCGAGATCGCGCAGATCTGGTGCGGGGATTTCCAGGAGATGCAGTTCGGCGCCCACATCACCGGTCTCCGCATCGACGCGGTCGAGTGGTCCATGGGCTCCGGCTTTGCGCTGACGTCCGATCAACGCTACGGCCCCTACCTGCGGGCCGGATTCAGCGCCCGATTTTGAATCTTTCGCTCCGGCCACAGGTTCCGGTCCTTGGTCGACCCAGCTACTGTCTGTACGTACGAACGGAGCAGGGTCGCCTCATGGGCAGGGACTAACATGGGCAAAGACCGCTTGGCGGCATTCAGCGACGGCGTCATCGCCATCCTGATCACCATCATGGTTCTGGAACTGCGCATCCCGCACGGCGCGGACTGGAACGCGCTCGCCAAAGTGGCTCCGAGCTTTGTGACTTACGTCATGAGCTTCATCTACCTGGCGATCTACTGGAACAACCATCATCACCTCCTGCACACGGTGACGCGGGTTGACGGGCTCATCTTATGGGCTAACGCGAACTTGTTGTTCTGGCTCTCGCTAGTGCCCGCGGCGACGGGCTGGATGGGCGAGAATTTGGCAGCACCGTTGCCGACCGCCTTCTATGGGGTCGTCCTGCTCATGCCCGCCATCGCCTACTTCCTTCTGGAGCAAGCGATCCTGCGTCGCGAGGGCGCACATTCGCTTCTGGCGCAGGCGCTCGGCCGCGACGTGAAGGGCAAGCTCTCAGTGGTATTGTATATCGCAGGTACTGTGCTGGCCTTTATCTATCCTTGGGCATCGGTTGCGCTCTATGTGTTCGTCGCACTGATGTGGCTCGTTCCCGATCGGCGCATCGAGAAGACAGTCGAAAAAGCGTAAAGACGGATCGGCGAAGGCCAAACCGCAAAAAACGGAATAGACACATGCACGGACGCTGGCGGCGACCGACAGCCGCATCGCTTCTTCTGCTGCCGCTGCTCAGCGCCGCCGCGGCGCACGCGCAAAGCTATCCCACACACCCTGTGCGGTTGATTTCAGATTCGGCTGCGGGCGGCGCCGTCGACGTGTCCCTGCGCATTATCGCCGACGGGCTTACCCGCGTGTGGGGTCAGCAGGCCGTGGTGATCAATCAGCCGGGCGCAGGCGGCGCTATCGCCGCACACGCCGCCGCTGCTGCGACGCCGGATGGCTACACGCTGTTCATGCCGGCTTTCTCCGCTTTTGTGGCGCTGCCCGGCGTAGCCGACAATTTGCCGATCGTATTGCCGCGCGATTTCGTTCCGGTTGGCAGTCTGGGCGGTGCGCCGATGTTCATCACCGCCGCCGACTGGCTCAACGTGAAGACGCTGCCGGAATTAATCGGGCTGGCGAAGCAGAAACCCGGCGAGCTGACCTATGGCACCAACGGCGCCGGTCGGCTTACGAACCTGACCGGCGAACTTCTGCAAAGCCGCGCCGGCATCAAGCTCCTCATGGTCCCCTATTCGGGCGGTACCGCACAGATGCTGACCGACATGATGGGAAAACGCATCGCGCTCGCCTTCGATTCCTACTCGGGCGTTGCGGGCGCGATCCAGGCGGGAAACGCGCGGCCGCTTGCGGTGGCCTCCGACAAGCGCGTCGCTCTCTTCCCAAACCTGCCGACGGCGGCCGAAACGCTGCCGGGATTCGAATCCAATGGTTGGCAAGTCTTGGTCGCGCCTTTGGGCACACCCGACGGCGTCGTGCAGAAGGCCAACGCCGATCTTAGGAAGGCCCTGGCCGATTCTGACGTTCAAGCGCGGCTGGCAAAGCTTGGCCGCACCGACACGCCGATGTCACCGGAACAGACGCTCGCCTTCATTCGCGCCGAGCAGGAGAAGTGGGCGCCAATCCTTAAGCAGATCGGCGCCGCGCATTGACACGCTACTGGGGCTCACCCCTTTTCGTCGCAGACCCAGGCGCGCACGACGCAGTTGTGGCCGCCGAATTCGTAGCAACGCCGCATCGAGGTATTCTCAGCCTTGCCCAGGTGCGATCCGACGGCCCAGCCATAGGAGCCGCACGGATTCTTGGCGTCGATCGCCATGGCGGCGCAGGCACGACGCAGATCGCCCACGATCTTGCAATCGTTGCCCGCGCATTTCTTCATCGCTGCAGCGCGCGCGTCTGCCATGTAGCGATAATCGAACCCGTAGCCGTAAGCGCCACAGGCACCGACCGCGAAGGCACCGGCCGCGCCGGCGGCGGCGACAGTGGCGATTAAAATGCCCGCTGCTGCCACGGCAAGCGTGCAATTGCGTTTCAGACCAGTCATCTATCCCTCCCCCCGAGGAGCGGGCGAACGCTAAGGCCGAAGGGTTGCCAGTTGGTGAATCGGCATGAGACCCGCAGGGGCGAGTCTTAGAGCCGCCCTTACGCTGAGGTCTTTTCCAGCTCTTTCTTCACCGCCTCGAGCGCCTCGGGGGTGTCGACATCGGTAAGTGCCGCGTTGCCGGTCAGCGGCACTTCGGTGACGGCCTCGGCGTAGCGGCCGATCAGATAGCGCGCGCCCACATCGCCCTCCACCGCCATCAGGTCGGGGAAGAAACGGCGCGACCAGACAACCGGATTGCCGCGCTTGCCCTCGATGGTCGGCACCACCACCAAGGCGCCTTTGTCGGGATCGAACGCGCCAATCAAACGATCGATCAGCGCTGCATCGACCTGTGGCATGTCGCCGAGACAGACGATGGCGCCGTCGGCTTCGACCGGCAGCGCCGCAATGCCGGCCTTGAGCGAGGTACCAAGGCCGTCGGCAAACTGCGGGTTATGAACAAACTGAACCGGCAAACCAGCGAGCGCCGCTTCGACGCGCTCGCGCTGATGGCCGGTGACCACGATCACCGGCCGCGCCCGCGAGGCGAGCACCGCGTCGACCACGATGCGCACGAGCGGCCGACCGGCAATTTGTTCGAGGAGCTTATTGGGGCCGCCCATGCGGCTCGATCGACCGGCGCCAAGGACGATTCCGGCAATGCTGCGACCGGCCTGCGCCGGTTCATCACGCAGTTGCGGCCGGGTGACGATCTCCATCAACAAACCGCCAACCCCGAGCCCGGTAATATCCTCGCGCGCCACGGGCAG
>JASHVC010000340.1 GCA_030039655.1 Xanthobacteraceae bacterium
GTTCTCGCACGTGATGTAAATGAGGCCGTCCGGGCCGAGCTTGAGCGTATGCGGCGCGATATAGGGACGAAGATCGATGGTGGCGACGTGCGTGCGTTTGTGCAGATCGAACACACAAACAAGATGCTGAGGATTGGGGTTGCGGCCATGAATCCCGTCGCCGAAGATCGGTACATAGGCGAGGCCGGTTTCCTCAATCACCAGCAACTCGTGCACGGTGCGCGGAAAACCGTCGATCACCACGTCGGTCTCGTAAGTGACGGGATTGAGAAACAGCACTTTTCCGCCCATCTTGTCGACCGCGATTAAGCCGCGTGAGTCTTTGCCGGCCATTGTTCCATCCCTCAACTATCCGCCGAAAAATAATAGAGCACGATCCGGAAAAAGTCTGTCCTCGGATCATGCTCCAACGCGCACGAAGCCGCGTGGCACGGCATGGAATGGCTCTATGCCGGTCTTGGTGATCAGCACCATTTCGCCGGTCTGCACGCCGGCCTTGCCGTCACACGTGACCACGTTGGGCTGGATGACCACGACCATTCCGGCACGGAACGGCTCATCGGGCACGTGGGCGCTCGGGCGGCTCTTCGAGCCGAGCACCGGCGGCAGATAGCCCCCGCCATAGCCGTGCAGCAGATCGTCGATGATGGTGAAGCCGGCATCCTCGATCACGCCCGCGGCTTCGATCACTTGCCGCGGCAGCGCGCCGTCCTTGAGCACGGCGCCGACCGCGGCGAATGCGGCATCGGCGGCGGCGTGCAGATCGCGATAGAGCGCGGTTGGCTCCGCGCCGAGCGCAAAGCTGCGCAACGCCTGGCCGGGATGATCCCAAAACGCGGCGCTGATCTCAGCAAATACGATGTCGCCTGCCGCGGCGCGGCGGCTGGAAGCAAACTGCGTCGGCACGCCAAGCTTCGGATCGGACATACTGGTCACGCCGATAAAATGAATGACCGTCGTGCCGCCCAGCGGCACATAGGCGCGCTCCACCAAGTCGCCGAGTTCGCGTTCGCTCAAGCCCGGCTGCATGCCGTCGCGCAGCGCGAGCATGCCGCGATCGCTCAGTGCCGCACCGATGCGCATCCAGTCGATCTCCTCGGCGGACTTGACCTGGCGGAGCCGCGTGTAGGGGCGATTGAGATTTTTCACGTCGCCGAAGCGCGTCGCCAGCGCCGCGTGTTGCTCGAAGGTCATGGGCCCAATGACGGCGACCCGATCCCGTTGCGCTTTGCGGCGCTCAAGCACCTCGGCGGCGGCGCCGACGGAGGAGCCGCCGCCCCACACGACCTTGGCGCGCGCCGCCATTTTCTGCGCCAGCGGTGCGTGGTTGACGTGCTGCACGAACATGGCGTCGGCCTCGCTCGGCGTCAGCACGCCCACCGCTTCGGTGGTCACCGGCCAGCCGGTCAGCCACTGCACCGACGAGCCGAAACGATTTGCCCCGCAGAACACCAGATGGTCGCAGCCCGCTTCCTTCAGCAGCGCTTCGACCGCGGCGCGGCGGCGCGCCATCTCGGCGTCGGAAAAGCGCGGGTATTCGGCGTCGAGGAGCGCCCGCAGGCGCGGCTGCAGCTCAAAGTCGTCCGGCTTGACTGACACCTATTGCTCCTGTCATGCCCCGCGAAAGCGGGGCATCCAGTAAGCCCCGCGTCCGCGCGCAAGGCAACACGAGCCTCGGATTACTGGATCATCCGCATTCGCGGACGATGACACTGCTTCTAGTCGGGAGAAATTCTTCCATGCCCTCGTCCTTGATCGACTCCGCCGTGTTCCGCGACATCTTCTCCACCGAGGCGATGCGGCGGGTGTTCTCTGACGAGAACCGCGTGCAGAAATACCTCGATTTCGAGGCGGCGCTGGCGCGGGCGCAGGCGCGGCTCGGCGTCATTCCCAAAGAGGCAGCGGAAGAAATCGTCCGCCACTGCAACGCCTCCGAGATCGACTTCAACAAACTAAAAACTCAGACCGAGCGCATCGGCTATCCGGTTCTGCCCGTCGTGCAGCAGCTTGTGGCGCTTTGCCGCGACGGGCTCGGTGAGTGGTGCCATTGGGGGGCGACCACCCAGGACATCACCGACAGCGCAACCGTGATGCAAATCCGCGAAGCGCTGGTGCTGGTCGAATCCGATCTCAACGGCATCGCCGACGCGCTAGCGGCGCTGGCGCGCAAATACCGCGACACGCCCATGGCCGGGCGCAGCAACCTGCAACAGGCGGTGCCGATCACCTTCGGCTACAAGATGGCGACACTGCTCGCCGCATTCGAACGTCACAAGCAGCGTTTGCGCGAGTTGCGCTCGCGCGTGCTGGTCGGTGAATTCGGCGGCGCCGCCGGCACGCTCTCCTCGCTCGGCGATCGCGGCCTCGAAGTGCAAGCCGAGCTGATGAAGGAGCTGAAACTCGGCCAACCGGCGATCGCCTGGCATACGGTGCGCGACACCATCGCGGAGGTCGGCTGTTTCCTCGGCCTCGTCACCGGCACCTGCGGCAAGATCGCCTTCGACATCAAGCTGCTGATGCAGACCGAAGTCGAGGAGGTGTACGAGCCCTTCCATGAAGGCCGCGGCTCGTCGTCGACCATGCCACAGAAGCGCAATCCGATCTCCTCGGTCTACATCACCGCCCTCACTTCGGTGGTGCGCCAGCAATCCGCCGCGCTGCTCGACGCCATGGTGGAGGACCACGAGCGCGCCACCGGGCCGTGGGAGATCGAGTGGATCACGCT
>JASHVC010000341.1 GCA_030039655.1 Xanthobacteraceae bacterium
CAAAAGGCGAAAAACTCACCGCGAGCAAATCTAGTCCGCTGCCCCCGATGAGCGGACCTCAATGAGACCCGTCGGCACTTCGGCCTCGGGCCAAACGGGGACATGCAGCAAAGGAGACGGGCCGACGCACGGATGGCCGGCCCGTCTTGTCGTCAGTCTTGGCCCGAATTCGGCGTTGTAAGCTTATCCATAACATCACTGACAGTGAAACTTGCGGGCTTGGCGCGAGGCGGAAACTCCTTGAAGCTATCGAGATATCGAGCGACAAGGCCCTGCGCAGGCACTTGGATGAAGATCCGTTTGGTCATCCAGAGTGAATATTCGAGGCTCTCCGGCCCGCGCTCGAAAGGGTCCGAGCGTAGATTGTACAACTTCGGCACTCGCAGCTTGGTGAACTGTCCTGTCCAGACGCCCTGCGGTTGTTCAGGCGATATTTGGTTGTTCTGCTCAAGGAAGGTGATTTTCCACTCCTGATAACGCAGCGCCATGAGGTCACCGTCGTCACTCCAATAGAAAAAATCCTTCCGCGGAGATTCCTTTTCTTCCCCTCTTAGGAAAGGTAGCAGGTTGTAACCATCGAGATGCACCTTAAAGCTCTTGCCGTTCAGCGTTGTGCCCTGCCTCACCTTCTCGACTAATGTCGAGTCGCCATTAGCCGCTGCAAAGGTTGGGATAAAGTCCTCGTGGGCACAGATTTCGTTTATGACGGTTCCGGATTTGATGACGCCAGGCCATCTGACCAGGCACGGGACACGAAATGCACCCTCCCAGTTGGTGGCTTTCTCGCCCCGGAACGGCGTCGAACCGCCATCAGGCCAGGTGATAGCCTCAGCGCCGTTATCGGTGGTGTAGACGACGATGGTGTTGTTGGCCACACCAACGTCATCGAGCAGCTTCAATAATTGACCGACATGCCCGTCGGTTTCCACCATGCCGTCTGGATAGACGCCGAGACCTGTCACACCCTGAGACGCCGCTTTGAGATGTGTGAAAACGTGCATGCGCGTCGTATTGAAATAGCAGAACCACGGCGCGGCAGCTTTACTCTGACGGCGGATGAAATCCTTGGCTGCGGCAAGAAATTCCTCGTCGATTGTCTCCATCCGCTTGGTGTTTAGCGGCCCCGTATTCTCAATGATCTGCTTGCCGACCCTTCCAAAGGCTGGATCAATCGTTGGATCGTCAACATTCGTCGCTTTTGTCTTGAGCACACCTCGCGGCCCGAACTTTGCGCGGAAGGCGGGGTTCTTCGGATAATCCGGATTTTCCGGCTCTTCCTCGGCGTTAAGGTGATAGAGATTGCCAAAGAACTCGTCGAAGCCGTGCACAGTGGGTAAGTGCTCGTTGCGGTCGCCAAGATGGTTCTTGCCAAATTGACCAGTGGCGTAGCCATACGTCTTCATCACGTCAGCGACGCTCGGATCGAGAGGACCGAGGCCTAGCGTGGCACCGGGCAGACCAACTTTGGTTAGCCCGGTACGGATCGGAGATTGTCCAGTGATGAAAGCGGCGCGTCCGGCCGTGCAGCTTTGTTGTCCATACCAATCTGTGAAGATTGCGCCTTCACGTCCGATGCGGTCGATGTTGGGCGTGCGATAACCCATGACGCCCATGTTGTAGGCACTGATATTGTACCAGCCGATGTCATCACCCATGATGAAGAGAATGTTTGGCTTCTTGCCGTTTGGTGACGCGGCCTGCTGCGCTTGCGCGATACGGACCTGGGTGTTGGCCGCGACTGTCGCGGCCGCAGCAAGGGTGGTGCCGGCCAGCAGCATTTTGCGGCGGCTGACATCGTGCTTCTTATCGTCCTTCCTCTTTTCGCTCATGACTCTCTCCCTCTTCTGATAACGCAACGAAACCCGACGTGACTGGTCGACGTATCGACCGGCTCAGCATGACGCGCGGCCGGACGATAGCGGCGGCAATAATTCGGCGCGCAGAGGTGCGAGCCACCCTTGAGCACCCTGCGCGGAATTCTGATGTTCGGTTGGCGCGGGTCGTAACTTTCGTCCTCGTGCCCGCCGCGCGGATTTTCCGGAATGCAGCACGCCTTTGCAGCGTCGGCCTCGTGTTTTGACGACCACCAATCGGCGGTCCATTCCCAGACATTGCCGATCATGTCGTAAATCCCGTAGCCGTTCGGCGGAAACGCCATAACGGGCGACGTCCGCCCGTGGCCGTCGGCCGCGATGTTCAGATGCGGAAAGACTCCTTGCCAGGTGTTGGCCATCGGCTTTCCGCCCGGCATGAACTGGTCACCCCAGGCGAACTCTGCGTCTTCCCGCCCGCCGCGCGCGGCGAATTCCCATTCGGCTTCGGTCGCCAATTCCTTGCCAGCCCATCGCGCGTAAGCCTCGGCGTCGCGGTAAGCAATGTGCACAACCGGATGATCATCGAGGCCGCCAACGGAGCTGCGTGGGCCGTAGGGCCGCTTCCAGTTGGCGCCGAACTTGAAATTCCACCATTGCGACCAATCACGGAGATCGACGACAGAATTTGGGGGCGTAAACACTAATGAGCCTGCCCTAAGCATCTTGGGCAATGCGCCAGGATAGTCGCGTGCTTCGGGCGCGCACTCCGCGAAGGTGACGTAGTGCGTTTCGTTGACGAACTTGCGGAATTGCCGGTTGGTCACCGGCGTGCGGTCGATCCAGAAATCGCCGACGCTGACACGATGGGCTGGCGCTTCCTCGGGGTAGTGATTGTCTGATCCCATGCGGAACGTGCCGCCGGGAACAAATACCATATCCAAATGCGCGCGCGTTTGCCGCGCGTTTGCCGCCAACCTGACGTCGCCCATAGGCTACTCGCCTGAGACGAGTTCGCCCTCACGCTCGTTGTGCAGCTTGACCCTGATTCAAGAACAATTTGTTGCTCAAGTCAGGATATTTTTCGTAATCCCGCCGAGATAGGTACACGGATACCCATTTGATGCGGCCACCTTGCGCGTGGGCGGGCGGCAATATCTCGCCTTAGCAAACAGATTGAAGCTGTTTTTGCTGCTCACATCATGCCCTGTGTCTAAGACGACACAGCTTGCTTCAATTCGGTTGCTTTGCTGCAGATTCCATATTTGGGGCATACGCGCCACCTAGATGGATTGGCGGCAATCGACGACAGTCATTCTTTAAGGGAGCTCAGCGAACGCAACGATAGGGGGCAATCATGCGACCAAACAGCCGCGTGGCGCGGCGTTTTGCGGACAAGCTATTTCGGCATCCATTTAGTGACACGTGCTTCGGGCTGAGGCGCCTTTCGTTCTTGCTCTCATTCACCGCCATCACATTGTCACCAAGCCTTGCACGCGCGGACGAAGGCGGCGTCAGCTTCTGGCTTCCCGGTCTCTACGGCAGTCTTGCCGCGGCGCCGCAGGTACCTGGATGGGCATTGGGGTTCGTCGACATTTACACCCCGGTGAGCGCATCCGCGAATGCCGCGGCAGCGCGCGAGGTTACGATCAACAAGTTCTCCGGAACAGTGAATGTCAATCTCAACTTGAACCTAAGCGCCAGCCCGAACCTAGTGCTGGCCAATCCGACCTACGTGTTTGCGACGCCGGTGTTCGGCGGGCAGTTCGCGGTGAGCATGGCGGGAGCCTATGGCCGCAGCGTCGCAGACCTCGACGGCACGCTCACGCTTACCGGGCCCGGCGGAGGAACCATCACGCGGCAAGGCGCGATCGACGATGCGCGCGACGGCTTCAGCGATCTCTACCCATCAGCGACGCTGCGCTGGAACAACGGCATCCATAACTGGATGGTGTATGGCACCGGCGATATTCCGGTCGGCACGTATGATTCAAGCCGCCTCGCCAATCTCGGCATCGGCCACGGCGCGATTGACGCCGGCGTCGGCTATACCTATTTCGATCCAAGAACCGGACACGAGTTCTCTGCCGTCACCGGGTTCACCTATAACCTCGTGAACCCGAGCACCGGCTATCAGAACGGCATCGACTGGCATCTCGACTGGGGCGCTTCTCAGTTTCTAACCAAGACCCTTCAAGTCGGCGCCGTTGGATATTTCTACAATCAGCTTACGCCCGACGGCGGTTGCCTGCCGGCGCTATGCCCGTTCGAATCCCGGACGATGGGCATCGGGCCTCAGATCGGGTTTATCTTCCCGGGGGCATCATTCCAAACCTATCTCAATGTGAAGGCCTATTGGGATTTCGACACCGACAACCGAGCCTCCGGCGCGAGTGCGTGGGTAACGTTGGCCTTTTCGCCGAAAGAACCCGTGTCCGAAAGTACGCCTCCGCCAATGCTCACCAAATCGACGCCGCACCAGTAAGACGCGCCCTTTTTGTCCTGCGCCCGAAGAGAACTCAGACAAGAAGGCCGTTGACCAACGACGTCCGCTTTGGGTCAACATCGTCCGAGTTCTCATGTCTGCGTCATGTCGGTTCTCGCTCCAATCGCGTCGAGCAGAGCAACACAAAATTTCACGCTGGGAAAAAATTCGGCGATGTCAGCTAGTCTCGCAACTTCGGCCAATACGCGCCCACGCGCCGAGGTTTCGCGACCTGGACGCGATGGACGTCGGTAAATCAAACCGCGGAGGACCAAGTTCGACTGCGCAGGAGCGCCGCCATGTCTGCCCGCCCGTAACAGGCCTTGCTTGCTTTTGGATATTGCCGCCGTCGGCTTAAATGGTCGCCGCAGATCAGCGTTCGTTTCGTTGGCTTTCATGCAATGGGATTTGTCCCATCGCCTTGCCCACTCACAGAGTGGGCTATTTTGTGGTTGACGCCCGTCCGGCCCCTTGGTTCGCTTGAGGCTGCAGAACCCGCGCAAGAAACAAGAAAACGTGGGTCTCATACGAGGAAACTTGGGGCAAGGTTTGCCCGAGGCTGCCCATCATGAACGCCCAACAGCTCCTGCAGGAAATCTCCGATTATTGCCGCCAGACCGGCCTTGCCGAATCCACGTTCGGCCGCCGCGCGGTCAATGACGGCAAGCTCGCGGCGCGGCTGCGAAACGGCGGGCGCATCACCACCGACACACTCGATCGCATTCATCATTTCATGGCGGCGAACCCCGCCCAGGGGAGGCCGACCATCATCGAACGTCCGCGCGAACCGCGCCCCGCTATGCCGCCGCTGACCATGCCGACGACGCCGGCCAGGCCCGGCGACCCGCAGCGCAACTTCCGCTTCTTCGACAACCGGCAAAAATATCTGCTGTTCGTCAACACCTGCAGCGAGAAGTGGGAAGTGGCGCACCGCGTCTCCGAGGAGCTGGCGCATCTGCATCCGCA
>JASHVC010000342.1 GCA_030039655.1 Xanthobacteraceae bacterium
GCCGCGCGCTCGTCGAAACTCATCGCCATCAGCTCGTCGACCACGCCCGAGATCTGATCGTCGGACAGCCAGCAGCCGTCGACCCGGCGGCGATCGTAACGCTTCAGTTTCAGATAAACGCCGGCGATTGTGGTGACGGTGCCCGAAGTGCCGAGCATATGAAAGCCGTCGAGATCGCAGTAATGCGCGTCCTTGAATTTCTGTACGAGCAGCGCGACCTCGTCGATCATGGCGTCGTAGATCTCGCGCGACACCACGGTGCCACCGTAGCGCTCGGCCAGCGTGACAACGCCGACGGGCAGTGACGCCCAACCGACGATGTCCGGCGCCGGCGGCCCGCGCCGGCCGCCACCTGGCCGGCCGAGGCGCACAAGCTCCGACGAGCCGCCGCCGATGTCGAACAGAATGACCCCCGACGCGCCGGGATCGAACAGCTCCGTGCATCCCGTCGCCGCTAGCCGCGCTTCGGTTGCCGAATCGACAATCTCAATCTCGAGGCCGGCTTCTTCGGCAATTCGCGCGCAGAAGTCGTGGCCATTCTGGGCGGCGCGGCAGACCTCCGTGGCGATGAGCCGCGCACGCCCGACCTGGCGCACGTGCATCTTGTCGCGGCAAACCTGCAGCGCATCGACCGCGCGCGCGATTGCGGCCTCGCTAATGCGGCGCGAGGCGGCAAGACCCTCACCAAGGCGAATGATGCGCGAGAACGCATCGACCACGCGGAATCCATGCGTCGTCGGCCGGGCAATCAGCAGGCGGCAATTGTTGGTGCCAAGATCGAGCGCCGCGTATGTTGCTGACGGCTGACTCGAAATGGGTGCGCGACCATCATCGCGTTCGAAACCCTCGCGACGCATGCCGTAGGGCGTACGCCGTCCCCAGCGGGGCCGCCCGCGCCGGCCTCCGTTGCCGTCGCGGCCGCCTTGCGGCGGCTCGTCCATGCAAAACCTTCCCGCCGCGCCGGAGCGTTCCCGCTCAACGGCGCGGCTGATGTTCAAGCCTAAATCGGGTAGAAATGTATCAGCAGTACCCGTCAGGGCAATACTGTGCTTTCTCGGCCTAGAAGCCATGTCCCGCACATGGCTTGTCGCTGTGTGCCAAGTCCATTATGTCACCGCATCAACGCCTTAGAGGATTCAGAGGCCATGAATTTGCAGTCTTTCGCCAAGGACCGCGCTGACGAGTTGATAGCGGACCGAATGGCGGTCGAAAAATTTGCCGTGGGCCAATCCGCCCCGCGCAAAGAAGACCCGATGCTGCTGCGCGGCCAGGGCCACTACACCGACGACATCGCCCTGCCCGGCCAAGCCTACGCGGTGATGGTACGCAGCCAGAACGCCCACGGCATCATCCGATCTATCGATGTTGAAGCCGCGCGTAAGATGCCGGGCGTGCTCGGCGTCTATACAGCCGTCGATCTGAAGGACTACGGCCCGCTCAAATGTATCGTGCCGTTCAACAATCGCGACGGCTCGCCGATGAAGAAACCGCTGCGCACCGCACTCGCCACCGAAAAGGTGCGCTATGTCGGCGACCCGGTCGCATTCGTGGTCGCCGAAACGCTGCTGGCAGCGAAGGACGCGGCAGAAGCAGTCAACGTCGATGTCGAGGCGCTTCCGGCCGTGGTCTCACCGGAGAGCGCCGCGGGCGCCGGCGCACCCCAGCTTTACAACGACGTCCCCGGGAACATTTCGCTCGACTATCACTATGGCGATGCCGAAGCGGTGAAGGCCGCCTTCGCCAAGGCAGCGCATGTTACCAAATTGAGCCTCTTGAACAGCCGCCTCGTGGTCAGCGCCATGGAGCCACGTGCCGCGCTGGCGGCCTACGACGGCAGCCGGTTCACGCTCTACGTCAGCTCGCAGGGCGTCTTCGGTATGCGCGCCAACATCTCCGAAGCGTTGGGCGTTCCCGCCAAGGACGTGCACGTGCTCACCGGTCAGGTCGGCGGCTCGTTCGGAATGAAGGCCGCAGTGTTTCCGGAATATATCTGCGTGCTGCATGCCGCGCGTGCGCTGGGCCGCGCAGCGAAGTGGACCGACGAGCGCTCGGGAAGCTTTGTCTCCGACAGTCACGGCCGCGACCATAACGTCGTCGGCGAGCTCGCTCTCGATGCCGACGGCAATTTTCTCGCGGTGCGCCTGTCGGTCTTCGCCAATATGGGCGCGTTCCTGTCGCCGGTCGCGCCGATGCCAGGAACTCTCAACGCCGTCAAAAACGTGCAGGGCATGTACCGCACGCCGCTGATCGAAGTTTCGAGCAAGTGCGTGTTTACCAACACCTCGCACGTTTCCGCCTACCGCGGCGCCGGCCGGCCGGAAGGCAATTATTATATGGAGCGCCTGATCGACGCAGCTGCGGCTGAGATGGGGATCGGCCGCATTGCGCTGCGCAAGCGTAATCAAATCAGCCCGCGCGACTTGCCCTACAAGGCCGCGTCCGGCGGAACTTATGACAGCGGCGATTTTGCGGCCCTGACCAAGCAAGCTTTCGAACTTGCCGACGGCAAGAACTTCGCGCGCCGAAAGCGCGAGAGCCGCAAGCGGGGCAAACTGCGCGGCATCGGCATCGGCAATTTCCTCGAAGTCACGGCGCCTCCGTCCAAGGAGCTTGCCGATGTCAAATTCAATACCGACGGCACGGTAACGCTTGCCACCGGCACACTTGATTTCGGCATGGGCCACGCCACGCCGTTCGCGCAAGTGCTAAGTGAAAACCTCGGCATTCCCTTCGACAAGATTTCGCTCGTGCAAGGGGACAGCGACAAGCTCATCGCCGGCGGCGGCTCGGGCGGTTCGAAATCGATCATGCACACCGGGACTGCGATCGTCGAAGCTTCAGCCAAGATCATCGAGAAAGGCAAAGATCTCGCTGCGCATGTGCTGGAAGCCTCGCCTTCCGACATCGCTTTCGACCATGGCCAGTTCACCATCGTCGGCACAGACCGCTCTATTTCGATCATGGATTTGGCGCAAAAGCTGCACAATGGTCCCAAGCCACCAGCAGATGCTCCGCAATCGCTCGATGTTGTGCACGTGAGCGACGGACCTGGCGCCTCCACCTATCCTAATGGCTGCCACATCGCCGAAGTCGAAGTCGATCCGGAGACGGGCATCACCGAGGTCGTCAATTACGTTTCCGTCAACGACTTCGGCACGGTGATCAACCCGATGATTGTCGCTGGCCAACTCCACGGCGGTGTAGTGCAGGGTATCGGCCAGGCGCTTATGGAACTTGTGACCTACGACAAGGACGGCCAACTGCTCACCGGCTCCTACATGGACTACGCGATGCCGCGCGCCGCCGATGTGCCTTTCTTTTCCCTCGCCGATCACCCGGCGCCGGCGAAGACCAATCCGCTCGGCGTCAAGGGTTGCGGTGAAGCCGGCTGCGCCGGCGCGCTGACCTCGGTGATGAATGCGGTGATCGACGCGCTTGGCGATCACGGCATCCGTCATCTGGACATGCCGCTGACGCCGTTCCGCATCTGGCAGGCGCTGCATTCCGCCGAGGCCGCCCGCCCGCAATGACGCAAGCCGTTTCC
>JASHVC010000343.1 GCA_030039655.1 Xanthobacteraceae bacterium
GGTAGCAGCTGGGTAGCGCCGGCGCCCGGATTCATGAGCAACGCTGGCTCATTAAATGGGCATCCCAAGCGTGATCCGTTACATCCCTGCAGGTTGCGCACTGGCCCCAATCTTGCACGCCCCCGTCTGAAGCGACGGGAGAGCGGGATGCCAAATGTAAGGCTTGAGGCAGAACCGGCGCCTTTGTCCGTCGATACCGACAAAGCGGCGCTCGTCATCATCGATATGCAGCGCGATTTTCTTGAAGCCGGGGGCTTTGGTGAGGCCCTCGGCAACGATGTATCGCGCCTGCAGGCGGCGGTCACACCCTGCCGGGCCACGCTCGGGGCAGCGCGTAGCCTCGGCATGCTGATCATTCATACACGGGAAGGGCACCGACCTGACCTGTCCGATGCGCCGCGGCACAAAGTCGAGCGCGGCGATCCGAAGAACCGCATCGGCGCGCGCGGACCCATGGGCCGCATCCTCGTGCGCGGCGAACCGGGTCACGACATCATTCCGGAACTTTATCCGCAAGCCGGTGAGCCTGTGATCGATAAGCCCGGCAAGGGCGCCTTCTATCAGACCGACATTGAACTGATGCTGCGCAACCGCGGCATCGACACGCTGTTCGTCTGCGGCGTCACTACTGAAGTGTGTGTGAACACCACCGTGCGCGAGGCCAACGACCGCGGCTTCCGATGCATCGTGTTGTCGGACTGCTGCGGGTCCTACTTTCCGGAATTCCACCAAGCGGGCCTCGCGATGATCAAAGCGCAAGGCGGCATCTTCGGCTCGGTCGCCGGGTCGGAGGCGTTCTTGACATCGCTCGCGCCGCACCTCGACCAGAACGTAACGCCGCTGTCGAAAAGAGCTGCGAGCTAGGGGAGAGTACCATGTCGACCACAGCAGTACCGGCGGACTTCCGCCCGAAACTTTTCACGCCCGGTGATTTGAACGCCTTCTTCGGCTTCGGCACCAACATTTTGGTCAACATGCTTGTGTTGACCGGCCTGCTGCGCTTCGTGCTGAAAATGCCGGACTCGCTGGTCTTCGGCCGCATCCTGCCCGCCATGGGCCTGATGATGTGCCTATCGACATTTTACTACGCCTATCTGGCCTACAGCCTCGCGAAACGAACGGGACGGAATGACGTGTGTGCGCTGCCTTCGGGAATCAGCGTACCGCACATGTTCATCGTCACCTTCGTCATCATGCTGCCGATCACGTTGAAGACCAACGATCCGATCCAAGGCTGGGAAGCCGGCCTCGTGTGGGTGTTCTTCCAGAGCTTCATCCTGATGGCTGGCGGTTTCCTTGCGCCCTGGGTGCGCAAGATCACACCCCGCGCCGCGCTGCTTGGAACGCTGGCTGGCGTGTCGATCACCTTCATCTCGATGCGGCCGGCGCTGGAAATGTATCAGACGCCGGTGATCGGCCTTATCTGTTTCGCGATCATCCTGGTGAACTGGCTCGGCGGCTTCAAATATCCGATGAACATACCGGCCGGCCTCATCGCCATCGTGGTGGGGACGATCATCGCCTGGGGGTCGAACATGTTCGGCCTGAACTACGGCGGACTCACTCTCAAGGGTGTCGGTGACGCCTTCACCAATTTCGGCTTCAACGTGCCGATCCCCGCCGTCGGTTATGTCTTCTCGGGCTTCAAATATTTGGCGGTGATCTTGATCACTGCGATTCCATTCGGTGTCTATGACCTCGTCGAGGCCATGGACAATGTGGAGAGCGCGGAAGCCGGCGGCGATGCGTTCCCGACCACGCGCGTGCTGACCGCCGATGGCGTGGTCAGCCTGATCGGTTGCCTGATGGGCAACCCGTTCATCAACGCCGTCTACATCGGCCATCCCGGCTGGAAGGGCATGGGCGGCCGCATCGGCTATTCGGCTGCCGTCGGCATCATGGTGATCATATTGTCCTGGTTCGGCATCATCTCACTGCTGCTGGCGATCATACCGGTGGTCGCGATCTCGCCGATCTTGCTCTACATCGGCATGCTGATCGGCGCGCAGGCGTTCCAGACGACGCCGAAAGCACACGCACCGGCGATCATCTTGGCGCTAACGCCGCATCTGGCGGCTTGGTGTCAGACCTTGATGGACGGTGCACTTACGGTCGCCGGAACAAGCGCTGCTGCAGTGGGCTTCGACAAGCTCGCCAATGTGGGCGTGCTCTATCCTGGTTTGGCGACCATGGGCGGCGGCGCGATTCTTACCGGTTTGGTGCTGGCCGGTGTCTGCGCCTGCATCATCGACAAGAACTTCATCAAAGCCTCGGCCTTCGCAGCCTCCGGTGCCGTACTGACGTTCTTCGGCTTCATGCACGGCTCCGCCGTCGGCATCGCGGTCTCACCGACGCTTGCGATCGCCTACGCTGTCGTCGCGATATTCCTGTACGCGCTCAGCCGTTACCCGGCTCTGGCGCCGGCCCTGACCGGAACCGAGGAAGCGCTGGTGCCCGCGGAGTAAACCTTCGCGATTGGGGACTTTGAGGTCGGCCGCTGTGTGCGGCCGACCACTTGTGCACACCGTTCGATCGACGCCGGACGGTATCAGGCCCACGAATTTTCCAGAAGCTCCACAAAAGCCGCCGCGGCAATCGGCAACACGCGCCCACGCCGCGTCGCAAGATAAAGCCGCGCCTGTTTGAATGCGGGATCAGCCAGAGGCACCGCTATCATGTCGCCAGGTGGAAGTGGCGCCCTGCCCGGCTTGCCGAATTGGAAACAAACACCGCGGTTCATCCGCGCAAAGGCCTTCATGGTTTCGAACGAGTTGGAGACCATGCGCGGATCGAGTTCGAATGAGGCTTGCGCCAACGCCTGGTCGATCAGGGCGCGCAGCGCCAGCGTAGAGTCGGCTAGCGCGAGCGGATAGGGCAAGCAATCGCGTAGACGCAGATCGTCGCGATCCGCGAGCGGATGATCGGACATCATCAGCGCGCACAGTGCCTGTTCGGCGGTGGCCATAATAGTTACGCTGTGTTTGGGCGGCGGGTAATGGGTGAGGATGAGATCGACCTGGTCGGCGCTCAAAGCAGAGACCAGCTCTTCGGGAGCGCCGATGCGGACGATGAAGCGAACGTTTGGATGGGTGGCCTGAAACTGGGAAATCGCGGCCGGCAACAACTCGCCTGCGACTGACTCGACGGCGGCGACGCTGACTTGTCCGCGCACCAATCCACGCAGCTGCTCGACTTGCGACTCCACCGCCTTGAGCTCGGAAATCGCCTGGCGCGCGTAGACGAGAAAAACCTCGCCGGCCGCCGTCAACCTCACGCCACGCGGCAGGCGCTCAAACAGCGCCGAACCCAAATCCCACTCCAAATCGAGAATTTGCCGGTTGAGCGCCGAGGAGGCGACATTGAGGGCGTCGGCGGCCTTGCGAATGGAGCCGTGCCTTGCGACCGCATCCACGTAGGTGAGCAGACGCGGCGGGCGCAGCCGGTGGGGCGCACTTACCGCGCTGCGCGTTGGCGGCCGCAGCGCCTTTGGTTGAGGGCGTCGCCGCTTGCTCGTACGGGTAGGCGTAACCTGGGACATCGACCTCGAGCTTTCGCTGGGATGCCCGACTGTAGCCGGTTTTCGCTAAGTGTGAGCGCTTTTTTCGCGCGCTCCAGTCAGAATTCTATGCTGGTAACGCTCACCAGTTGGGAGGATTTTTTCATGTAATCAGCTTCGTAGCGACGAAATGGTGCAACTTCGAACACTGGGCGAATGCTTCGAGCACTTTGGCGCCGTCTGCGCGAGCCGGCGTTTCAGCCGGTCTGCGGTCAGCCAAGATGGGCAGACCGTCGTAGTCGCCGTTTGGGACGACGAGCTTCAGCGCGAGCGTAATCGCATCGTCTACGAGACGCGGTATCGGCCGACCCTAAAGGGCAAATTGCGCGGCGTCGATTCGGAGTGGATTGCCAACATCAAATGGGCGCGGGCGCATTGCGACAGTTTGGTGCGCGTCGTCGTGCTCACGGCCGAGGATATCGCAGCCAATCCCCGAGCGGTCTTATACTGCTATCCAGACGACAGTCTGATCATGCGTATCACGCACTTCGACAATCGCACTGGCGAACTGCGCGCGGAGAGCATTTGATTGATCTCGAACGGCCGCTATCCGGCCGATTTCTCCTATCGTTCCGATTTCGCCAACAACCAGGGAATGAGCAATCGCACTCGTCAGCCTGGCTTATATTCATCTTCGGCAAAACCGAAGTGTGTTGAAGCATGCGCGACGAAAATGCGGCACTCTGGATCAAGGACCCGTTGGCCATTCTGGCGAACGGCGCCGGACGCGGCATTGTGGTCAAAGCGGGGCGTATCGTTGAACTGGTGCCTGCGGGACGCGATGCATCAACGCCCGACGCCACCCCGTTCGACGCCGGCGAGCACGTGGTGCTGCCTGGGCTTATCAATACGCATCACCACTTTTATCAGACACTCACTCGGGCCGTCCCAGCGGCGCTCGATCGCGAATTGTTTCCCTGGCTGCAGGCGCTCTACCCGATCTGGGCGCGATTGACTCCGGAAGCGCTCGATCTCGGCATGACCGTAGCGATGGCCGAGTTGCTGTTGTCCGGTTGCACGCTGACGACGGATCATCATTACGTTTTTCCCGCCGGAGTCGAAGACGGCATCGACATCGAAGTCGCGGCGGCAAAGCGTCTCGGCTTGCGCGTTCTGCTCACGCGGGGCTCGATGAATCTGTCGCAGCGCGACGGCGGCCTCCCGCCCGACAGCGTGGTTCAGGACGAAGACACCATCTTGGCCGACTCCGAACGTGTCGTGACGCGCTATCACGAGAACGGCGAAGGCGCGATGGTGCAGATTGCGCTCGCACCTTGTTCGCCTTTCTCGGTGACGACCTCGCTGATGCGTGCCACCGCCGATTTGGCCAAGCGGCTAGACGTACGCCTGCACACGCACCTCGCCGAAACCGAGGATGAGAACCGGTTCTGCCAGCAACTCTACAAATGCCGACCGCTTGACTATCTGGAGGATTGCGGCTGGCTGAATGAACGCACCTGGCTCGCCCATGGGATTCATTTCAACGACAGCGAAATCAAGCGACTCGCACGCGCGCGCACGGCCGTCGCGCATTGCCCCCATAGCAATCAGACGCTCGCGTCGGGCGCGTGTCCGGTCTGCACGATGGAAGAAGCCGGAATGCATGTCGGGCTCGGCGTCGACGGGTCGGCCTCAAACGACGCCTCGAATCTCATGCAGGAAGTACGCGCCGCATTTCTGCTCCAGCGCAGCCGCTATGGTGTCACCAAAGTGAGTCACCGCGACGCGCTACGCTGGGCGACGAAAGGTTCCGCGGCTTGCGCCGGCCGGAGCGACGTGGGCGAAATCGCGGTGGGAAAAATGGCCGATCTGGCATTGTTCAAACTCGACGAACTGCGTTTTTCCGGAAGCGGCGATCCGTTGGCGGCCCTCGTTCTGTGCGGCGCGCACCACGCCGACCGGGTCATGGTCGGCGGCCGCTGGATCGTCGAAAACGGCGCGATCTCAGGTCTCGACCTTCACGACCTGATAAAACGCCACTCTGCAGCGGCCCGCGCGTTGCTCTCGGCCTGACGAATTGATTGATTGTCCCCACCAGGTGCGAGACAAAGGATGGACTCGCCACAGGAGATTCACATGTCGCGTCATTCGACGCTGATCGCGCTGGCGATTGTCTTTCCGGTTCTCTGTCTTGCAGGCAGCGCGCACGCCCAAGACAGGGACATCGATTGCGATTCGTTTCTGAAAAACTCCGACGGCAGCTGGACCGTCATCAAAAAAGTATTCGTCCCGGTGCAGAACGTGCGAGTCAATGAAGGTACAGTCTTTCGTCCAGGCACGACGTTTCTGGGCGACGACATGACAGTACGGCTGAGCAAGGCATGCCCCAACAAACAAGTGGACGCACCTGCGTCCGCTGACGTCGTGCAACCCCAGCCCTTACCTCAGCAGCCGCAGCCCGGGCGCGTGCCGCTGGCGCAGTACGCCGATGCGAATGGAAACATCGACGTGCAGCGGCTCACCTGCGGACAGATCGCTGACGCCTCTATCGACGACGCGAGTTTCTTTCTCTCCTGGTACAGCGGCTGGTACTACGGCACTGAAAAGAAACGCGGGATCAACCCGGCGAGAGTTCGCTACGTCATTCGCAGCGTGGTCGATTATTGTAAGACTAATCGCGAACGTAAGCTTACCGACGTAATGGCATTTTGGTTGAAGTGACGCCGCACAACCGCAACGAACTGCCTCCTCCTTCCTAAAAGAAACGCAGCGAATAAAACACCCGCCGGCCTCGCAATTGAGGCCAGCGAACGTCCCGCGCCGCCGCGATCAAACAGTCAGAGCAAAGAACGCCGGACAATTACTGTCCCGGCACCTTATCGTCGATGCCCTTGACGTACCAGTTCATGCTTAGGATCTGACCGTTGTCGAGTCGGGTGCCACCCTTGCACTCGACGGTCTTGCCGTCCTGAGCCGTGATGGGGCATTTGAACGGATGGAGCGCCCCGGACTTGATGGCTGCCTCGGTCTTCATCGCCATCGCTTTCACGTCGTCAGGCATGTTGGTATAGGGCGCCATGACCACCATCCCCTTGTCGAGGCCGTCCCAGGTGTCGATCGCCGTCCACTTGCCATCAAGCACCAGTTTGGCGCGTTCGATGTAGTAGTTGCCCCAATAGTCGGTGTCGGCTGTGAATTGTGCCTTCGGTCCGAACTTGATCATGTCGGATGATTGGCCGAACGCATGGATGCCGCGCTGCTCCGCGATCTGCATGGCCGCCGGCGAATCCGTGTGTTGCGTCAGAATGTCCGCGCCTTGGTCGATGAGGGCCTTGGCGGCGTCGGCTTCTTTGCCAGGATCAAACCAGGAATTGACCCAAATGATCTTGAACTTGACCTTTGGATTGACCGATTGGGCGCCCAGCATCGTGGCGTTGATGCCGGAGATGACTTCCGGGATCGGGAACGACACGATGTAGCCGATCACGTTCGACTTGGTCATCTTGCCGGCGATCTGGCCCTGGATATAGCGGCCTTCATAGAACCGGGCCGCGTAGGTAGCCATGTTCTTGGCGCGTTTGAAGCCGGTGGCATGCTCGAAGAACACGTTCGGATATTTGTTCGCGACCTTCAGAGTCGCATCCATGAAACCGAATGAGGTGGTGAAGATGAGCTTGTTGCCAGCGCGTGCAAGCTGCTCGATCGCCCGCTCGGCGTCGGCGCCTTCCGGTACGTTCTCCAGATAGGTGGTTTCGACCTT
>JASHVC010000344.1 GCA_030039655.1 Xanthobacteraceae bacterium
AATTCGCCGATGGATTATCACGGCGCACTGGGTGTCCTGCGCACGATCGTGAAGGAACGGCCCGACGCCATCCTGGTCAACGAAGGTGCCAACACACTCGATCTCGCGCGCGGCATCATCGACGTGTACCAGCCGCGCAAGCGCCTCGATGTCGGCACCTGGGGAATCATGGGCATCGGGATGGGCTATTCCATTGCTGCGGCCATCGAGACCGGCAAGCCGGTACTGGCGGTCGAAGGCGACAGCGCCTTCGGATTCTCAGGCATGGAGATCGAGACGATCTGCCGTTACAGGCTTCCAGTGTGTGTTGTGATCTTCAACAATGACGGCATCTATCGCGGAACAGATATCAACAACGCGAACTCGGACCCGGCGACGACCGTGTTCGTGAAGGGCGCCCGCTACGACAAGATGATCGAGGCGTTTGGCGGCGTCGGCGTGAATGCGACATCACCGGATGAACTCAAGCGAGCAGTGAACGAAGCGATGAACTCCGGAAAGCCGACGCTGATCAACGCGGTGATCGATCCCGCGGCCGGCAGCGAGAGTGGCCGCATTGGCAACCTCAACCCGAAAAGCGCGGTTCGCAAAAAATAAGAATGGAGCGCGCTTCGCTCAACTCGGAATGATTGGAGAGGAAACGATGGCAACCCGTAAGAAAACAGCAAAAGCGAAGTCCAAAGCGGCGGCAAAGAAATCCGCCAAGAAGGTGGTCAAGCTCAAAACGGCGAAGAAGCCGGCCGCGAAGGCAGCAAACGGCAACGGCCTGCCGCGCCCAAGCACGAAGCCGTGGGGGCAGGCGGGCAGGGCGCTCCAGGGCGTGAAGATTCTCGATTTCACGCATGTGCAGTCGGGCCCGACTTGCACGCAGCTCCTCGCCTATATGGGCGCCGACGTGATCAAGGTCGAACGCCCCGGCGTCGGCGATATCACGCGTACCCAGCTTCGCGATGTGAAGGGTCAGGACAGCCTTTACTTCACCATGCTGAACGGCTCGAAGCGTTCGATCACGATCGACAGCAAGAACGCCAAGGGCAAGGAAATCCTCGAACGTCTGGTCAAATATTGCGACGTACTGGTGGAGAATTTTGCGCCGGGCGCGCTTGATCGCATGGGCCTGACCTGGGACTACATCCACAAGACCAACCCGCGCATGATCGTCGCCTCGGTAAAAGGTTTTGGCCCCGGCCCCTATGAGGACTGCAAAGTCTACGAGAACGTGGCGCAGTGTGCTGGCGGTTCAGCTTCGACCACCGGCTTCCGCGAGGGGCCGCCGCTCGTTACAGGCGCGCAGATCGGCGACAGCGGCACCGGCTTGCATCTGGCGCTCGGCATCGTCACCGCGCTGTATCAGCGGGTCCGCACTGGCCGCGGCCAAAGAGTGCTCTGCGCCATGCAGGACGGCGTACTCAATCTCGCGCGCGTGAAGCTCCGCGACCAGCAGCGCCTCGCGCACGGCCCGCTGACCGAATACAGCCAGTACGGCGAAGGCGTTCCGTTCGGTAAGGCGACGCCGCGCGCCGGGAACGATTCCGGTGGCGGCCAGCCGGGCTGGATTCTCAGGTGCAAAGGCTGGGAGGGCGATCCCGACGCCTACATCTACTTCATCACGCAGGCCCCTGTGTGGGGCGTGATCTGCGATCTGATCGGCAAGCCGGAATGGAAAACCGATGCGGACTATGCAACGCCGCCGGCGCGGTTGCCACGGCTGCGCCAGATCTTCGATACGATCGAGCAATGGACCATGACCAAGACCAAGTTTGAGGTCATGGAGATCTGCAATAAGCACGATATCCCGGTCGGGCCGATCCTGTCGATGAAGGAGATCGCCGACGAGCAGTCGCTGCGTGCGACCGGTACCGTCGTCGAAGTTGATCATCCTGGGCGCGGCAAGTATTTGACGGTCGGCAACCCAATCAAACTATCGGACTCGCCGGCCGATGTGCGGCGCTCACCGTTGCTTGGCGAGCACACCCAGGAGATTTTGCGCAAGGTCCTTGGCTATTCGGAGAAGGAAGTCGCCGAGATCAAGGTCTCAGGTGCGATCACTGCGCCGGAGAAGCCGGCCAAGGCGGAAGCAGCGTAACTTAATTACCCCTCCCCACAAGGGGGAAGGGAACATTCAGAGATTTGGGGAGAATTGTTTCAGATGCGCATCGTCGTTCATGGACAACAGGCGTTCGGCAAGGCGGTGCTCGAAGCGCTGCTCAAGCGCGGCGAGAACGTCGTCGGCGTCTATGTCGCGCCCGAAAAGGAAGGCGCCAAAGCCGATCCGCTGAAGGAAGCGGCGCTCGCCGCGAAGCTTCCCGTCCATCAGCCAGAATCGTACAAGAAGCCGGAGGTATGGGAGGAGTTCAAAGCGCTCAAGCCCGACCTTCAGGTCATGGCCTTCGTGACGCTGTTCGTGCCGGAGGAGTTCCTCAACATCCCGACCCGAGGCTCGATCCAGTATCACCCCTCGTTGTTGCCGGCTTATCGCGGCGCCAGCGCCATCAACTGGCCAATCATTAAGGGGGAAAAGGAAACCGGCCTGTCGATCTTCTGGCCTGACAACGGCCTCGATACCGGCGATGTGCTTATCCAGAAAAAGACTCCAATCAGCAATACCGACACCCTCGGCACGGTCTATTTCGACCGGCTGTTCCCGATGGGCGTCGACGCCATGATGGAGGCGGTCGATCTGGTGAAGGCCGGCAAGGCGCCGCGCATCAAGCAGGATGAATCGAAAGCGACCTACGAAGGCCGTTGTGGCCTGGATAACGCGCGGATCGATTGGGGCAAGCCCTGGGAGCAGATCGACCGGCTGATCCGCGGCTGCAATCCAGCGCCCGGCGCGTGGAC
>JASHVC010000345.1 GCA_030039655.1 Xanthobacteraceae bacterium
GGCACTGACGCAAACGAACTGCCGTTGTTCTCGACCGTTATCTTTCACTGCGGCGGTACTGGCGCGCGGCCCGGCAAGGATGGCTTAAGCGCCACGTCTTTCCCTTCGGGCGTGCGCACGATCCCCGTCGAGGCCACCGAGAGCATCGCGCCGGTCATCTTCTACCGCCGCGAGTTTCGCGAGAGCTCCGGTGGCCCGGGGAAGTTTCGCGGCGGCCTCGGCCAGGCCATCGAGATCGGCGGCGCTGGCGCCAATCCGGTGGCGCTGCTGTGCAATTTCGAGCGGGTCAAAAATCCGGCGCGCGGGCGCGATAACGGCGGGGCAGGGGGCGCAGGCACAGTGGCGCTGCGTTCCGGCCGGCCAATCCGGCCCAAAGGACGGCAGACCGTGCCGGCTCGCGACGCCATCTGTCTTGGCCTGCCAGGCGGCGGTGGCTTCGGCGATCCGCGTAAGCGTGATGCGCAGTGCGTGCTTGACGACGTGCTCGACGGATTGATCACCGTCGAAGAGGCGCGGCGCGATTACGGCGTGGCCATCGACGCGCAGGGCCGGCTCGATCCGATTGAGACCGCGCGGCTGCGCGGGCGCGGTTGAAACTTACGCCTTCAACATCGACGTATCGATCGGCAGCGAGCGGATGCGCTTGCCGGTCGCCGCGAAGATCGCGTTGCACAGCGCCGGAATCGCGGGCGGCAGCGGCGGCTCGCCGAGACCCGTAGGCGAAAAGCCGGTGGTGACGAAGTGCACCTCGATCGGCGGCACCTGCTTCATCCGCATCAACGGGAACGAGTCAAAGTTGGATTGCGTGACGCGGCCGTTTTCGATGGTGATTTGCTGATACAGCGCTTCAGCAAATCCATCCAGAATGGCGCCTTGCGCCATGTTGAAGGCGGCCGTCGGGTTGATGACGTGGCTGCCGATGTCGCCGGCCGCCCAGACCTTGTTGATCTTGATCTGGCCGTCGGTGGACACCGCGGCTTCCACCACCTCGGCGAAATAGCCGGCATGGCTGTAGTAGTGAGCGACGCCGAGGCCGGTCCGTGCCGGCAGCTTGCGCTGTCCCCAACCGGACACCTCGCGCACTTTCTCAAGAACGCCGCGGGCGCGGGCCGTGTTGAATCCCAGCCCTTTTCCGGGCAGTACCTCATCCTTGCCGAGAAGCTCGATCTGGAATTGCAGCGGATCCTTGCCGGCCTTGTGCGCCAGTTCGTCGATGAAGGACTGGAACACGAAGGCAAGCGCATTATCGCCCGGCGCCCGCAGCGGGCCCGTTGGCACGCCAAGCGGGATGAGCGAAGCGCCGTAGGACAGGTTCTCGATCCGCCGGGCCGGATAGGTGTCCGCCGCCAAATCAGCTGACGGTGCAAATTTGCCGTCGCGCCCAAAGCTGACGAAATGCTGCTGCCAAGCGACCACCTTGCCGGCGGCGTCCAGCCCGCCTTTGAGGAAGTGCCAACCGCCCGGCCGATAAAAGTCGTGCTGCATGTCGTCAGCGCGAGTCCAGAGAAGCTTCACCGGCACGCCGGCGGCTTTCGCGATCCACGCCGCTTCCGCCATGTAATCGGTCATCAGCCGCCGGCCGAAGCCGCCGCCGACCCGCGTCATGTGAACGACGATGTCCTTTTCATCGATGCCGAGCGTCCTGGCGATCAGCGCGCGTCCGGGCTCCGGATTCTGCGTGGGCGCCCAGACTTCCACCTTGCCGTCCTGAAACCGCGCCGTGCAGTTCTGCGGCTCGAGCGGCGCGTGCGCGATAAACGGATATGAATACTCCGCCTCGACGATGTGCGCGGCGCCGCTGAGCGCGGCGGCTGCATCACCGTCGTTGCGCAGGCTCGTTTGCGGTGCTTGGCCGCCGAATGCCGTTGCCTGTTGCGCAAAGCCTTTGCTGCTCTGCTGGCTGGTGGCACCTTCGTCCCACTTTACCTCGAGTTTCCGCCGCGCCTTGTCGGCGAGCCACCAGCGGTCGGCCACGATTGCAACGCCGGGCATGAGCCCGGCGAGATTGCTGCCGCCCTCGACCACGAAGGCGTGGTGCACGCCCGGCATGGTCTTGACGGCGTCGAGATTGGCGCTGACCACCTTGCCGCCGAACACCGGGCATTTCTGAAAGACCGCATAGAGCATTCCCGGCACGACGGTGTCGATGCCGAAGAGCGGTTCGCCCTTGACCACGAGCGGGCTGTCAACGCCCGGAATCGAATGGCCGATGATTTTGTAGTTCGCCGGGTCTTTCAGTTTGACCTTGTTCAGATCGGGAACAGGCAACGTCGCGGCATCGGCCGCCACCGCTCCATAGGTCAAGGAGCGTCCCGAAGCCTTATGCAGCACTTGGCCGGAGGCCGTTTCGCATTCGCTTTCGGGCACGTTCCAACGTCTGGCTGCAGCGGCGACCAGCATCTGCCGGGCAGCGGCGCCCGCTTTGCGCAGCGGATCCCAGTTTTGCGGGGTCGATGTGCTGCCCCCCGCATGCTGGTTGCCGTATAGCGCGGGATTAAGATCAGCCTGCTCGGTGCGAACCTGTGACCAATCCACGTCGAGTTCTTCGGCAACGAGCATGGGCAAGATGGTTTTGACGCCCTGACCGATCTCAGGGTTCTTGGCCATGATCGTCACGACGTTCTCGGGCGAAATCCGCACGTAGGCGGTGATCATCCCGTGCGGGATCTCCGCCGAATCCGTCGGCGCCGCTTTGGCGAGGCCGCGGAAGCCAAAGGTCAGCAAGAGGCCGCCAGCCGCGGCGCTTGCTCTGAGAAAATCGCGCCGCGATGTACGCCCAAATTTTTCGGCTGCGCGGGGTTCGTTGTCTCCGGTCCGCTCCAGCGAATCCGGCAAGAGGCGCTCGTGCAACATGGCTTACGTCCTCCTCTTGGTGTCTGCCGAACCGAAGTCGGTCTTGGCGGCTTGTTTGATGGCCTCCCGAATGCGCAGATATGTTGCACAGCGGCAGATGTTGCCGTTCATCGCCGCGTCGATGTCGCCGTCGCTCGGAGATGGTTTGCGGGCCAGCAGCGCTGCCGCCGACATGATTTGGCCGCCCTGGCAATAGCCGCATTGCACCACGTCCACGTCGAGCCAGGCTTTTTGTAATCGTGCGCCGATCGCCGTTGCGCCGATTCCCTCGATCGTCGTCACCGCCGCTTTGCCCACACTGGCGATCGGCAGACTACATGAGCGAACCGGCGCGCCATCGAGATGGACTGTGCAGGCGCCGCACAGACCGACCCCGCAACCGAATTTGGCGCCTTTTAGATCGATTTCGTCGCGCAGCACCCATAGCAGCGGCGTATCGCCGTCGACGTCGACTGTATGTTGCCGCCCATTGACCTGGAGCGTGAATTGCATGATCGGCCCTCGCTAATCTGCTGAGGTAGGATACGGCGTCCGCGTCCGCGGTGGAATATTGCCGGGCCATCAATTTTCCATGACTGCCTTGCAGCGAACGAAGTGGAACTTGTGGAGTTCGCGAGC
>JASHVC010000346.1 GCA_030039655.1 Xanthobacteraceae bacterium
GCGTCGTGGACCTGACCACGGGCAGCCCGGCGATCGAGCGCGAACTCGCGATGGTCAAGGTGCGCGGCAAAGGCAAGCGCCGCACCGACGCGCAAAAGTTGGCAGAGACATTCGACGCCCGCATCATCGACACAACGCCGGACAGCTACATTTTCGAGATCACCGGCGCGTCCGAGCAGATCGAAAGTTTCATCAGCCAGATGCTACCGCTCGGCCTGGTCGAGGTTTCACGCACCGGCGTGGTCGCCATCGCGCGCGGGGCGGAGGGGATGTGATTCCCAAACGCCTCATCCTGAGGTGCGCACCGAAGGTGCGCCTCGAAGGATGCAGGCCGAGGCGCATGGGCCTCACCCTTCGAGGCTCGCGGACTTCGTCCGCGAGCACCTCAGAGTGAGGTTGATCTTACGCCGCGGCGCGCTCTACGACGGGCGACAGACGTTCGACGAGAGTTGCAAAGCGGTCGATGAAGCCTTGGAGGAACTTCTTCGTGCTTTCGTCGGTGACGTTGCCCTGATCGTCGACCAGATTGGGCTTGAACTGGACGTACGACTCGCCGCCAAGGAGTGTCATGCCGAGGCCGAGCATGACGGTGCGCAGATTCGCCTGCACCAAGGCAGTGCCGATCGCGCCCGGCGAGGTACCGGTGATGAACCCAGGCTTGTCAGGCCAGACGCTCGAGCCATAGGGCCGCGCACCCCAGTCGATCGCATTCTTAAGCACGGTCGGTGCGGAACGGTTGTGCTCCGGAGTGACGATCAGGACGCCGTCGGCCTTTTTGATCTCGTCCTTGAAGCGCACCACCTCGGCCGGGAGATTGCCTTCAATGTCCTGATTGTAGATCGGCAGGTCGTCGATACGCACGATCTTGGCGTCGAACTTTCCGGCGCCCAGCTTGATGAGCGCCTGGGCGAGTTTGCGGTTGATCGATTCCCGGCGGTTCGAGCCGACGATGACGGCGATCTGGGGCTTTGCGGTCGGGGAGGTAGGCATATTGCAATCCTCGGGCTGAATTTGTAACTAGGGCTAAGTAGATGACTGTCCGAGACCCTCGCAAGAAGGCACATCCGTGAAACCTAGACACACGCATTTGCCCGCCGATTGCCGCGCCGTGAGCGATGTGCTTGCCCGGGTCGGCGACAAGTGGTCGGTTCTCGTCGTCACGCGGCTCGGCCCCGGCCCTATGCGTTTCAATGAGTTGCGCCGCTCGATTGGCGGTATTTCGCAGCGCATGCTCACGCTCACCTTGCGCGGACTGGAACGTGACGGACTGATCACCCGCACGGTATTCCCGACCATTCCGCCGCGGGTCGATTACGCGCTCACGCCGCTCGGACGCGACCTTCTGCAGCCGGTTTCCGCACTCGGCGATTGGGCGATCCGCAACCAGCCGAAAATCGCGCGCGCCCGCGAGCGCTTCGATGGCAACTGCCAGGCGGCCGGCAAAAAACCGATCCGCCATCATGCGGGGCGGTCCGGGCTTGTCCAATCCGCCAGCAGCACCTAGAAGCAGCGGCGGAAAACAAGCAGCCAGCCATCGGGCCTCAGTAGGGGGTGAAGACCATGCGCGTTTATTACGACCGCGACGCCGACCTTAATCTGATCAAGGGCAAGAAGGTCGCCATCATCGGTTACGGCAGCCAGGGCCACGCCCATGCGCTCAACCTGCGCGATTCCGGCGTCAAAGAGGTCGCGGTAGCGCTGCGCAAGGGCTCACAGGGCGTGAAGAAGGCGGAGGGCGAGAAGCTGCCGGTCAAGGAAGTCGCCGAGGCCGCCAAATGGGCCGACGTGATGATGATGCTGACGCCCGATGAGCTGCAGGCCGACATATACAACAATCAGCTTCACGCCAACATGAAGGAAGGCGCGGCGCTGATGTTCGCGCACGGACTCAACATCCATTTCAACCTGATCGAGTCGCGCGCCGATCTCGACGTGATGATGATCGCGCCCAAGGGCCCCGGTCACACGGTGCGCTCCGAATATCAGCGCGGCGCCGGCGTGCCGTGCCTGCTGGCGATCCACCGCGACGCTTCCGGCAATGCTCATGACCTATGCCTGTCGTACGGTGCCGCTATCGGCGGCGGCCGCGCCGGCATCATCGAGACGAGCTTCCGTGAGGAATGCGAGACCGATCTGTTCGGCGAGCAGTCGGTGCTGTGCGGCGGCGTCGTCGAACTGATGAAGGCCGGATACGAAACGCTGGTGGCCGCCGGCTATGCGCCCGAGATGGCGTATTTCGAGTGCATCCACGAGATGAAGCTGATCGTCGATCTGATCTACGAGGGCGGCATCGCCAACATGAACTATTCGGTGTCGAACACCGCCGAGTACGGCGAATATGTCTCCGGTCCGCGCGTGATCACCGACGAAACCCGCGCCGAGATGAAAAAGATTCTCGACGACATCCAGTCGGGAAAATTCGTGAAGGACTGGATGCTGGAGAACAAGGTCAATCAGACCTCGTTCAAGGCCCAGCGTGCTAAGCTCGCGGCGCACCCGGCCGAGGCCGTCGGCGCCAAGCTGCGTGAGATGATGCCGTGGATCAAGCAGCGGGCTCTGGTGGATCGCTCGCGGAACTGATCTTGTTGCGTTTCCCGCATGTGCGGGAATTTTCGTGCGGC
>JASHVC010000347.1 GCA_030039655.1 Xanthobacteraceae bacterium
GCGCGATCACACAGAGCCACCAGCGACTCCCGGCTGAACCCGCCTCCGAAGAGCAAGATTCGCGAACAGTCCTCGGCCGCGAGCAGAGCTCGTGCCCGCGCAAATTCGCTGCGTGCTATTTCACGATCGCCATTGCGACGCGCCAACATGCCTAGATGCAAACGTGGCATCGCGAATGACGAATCCAGTGTTGCTGCGGTCCAGTGGTGCTCATAGGCTCGGCCGCTATCTCCGGCGTGCTCGCGACAGAGCGCCAGCAAATAGTGGGCGCCGGCGTTATCCTGATCAATCGAAAGCAAACGCACTGCAGCCGCGTCCGCGTCGACAATTTGTCCGCTATGAAGAAGTAGGGCAGTTTCTAGCAAAAGGGTTTCTGCACTCGGGCTCGCTGTTTTTGGCTGGTTGCGGAGGTTGGCCAGCGCTTCCGCAAATCGCTCCTCGCGCAGGAAATTGAGGATCTGTGCTGAATCGAAAGGCTGCGGCGTTGGCCGCACCGCTTGAGGGTGAATATCCACTGCCGGCAACAGCGCTGCGACCCGCTCGCTGGCCACACGTATCGTGTCGAACCACGGGGCGTTCGGTTCCAGTGCCGCCACGGCTGGCGCCGGCTGGGTTGCCGAAATGCTGATGAAATCTGCGCATTTGGATTTGTCACCACAGCCAAGCTGGTAGTAGAAAGCGCCGTGACTGTTGAGCAGATGGAACTGGTCGGACACGCCACGCAACGTCTCAGCGTGTCCTAGGAACAGAAAGCCGCCCGGAACTAGAGACCGCGCAATGCGCGCAACAACTGCGCGCATCTGCTCCCGTTTGAAATACATCAGTACATTTCGGCAGAAGATCACGTCATAGGCTGCCGGCTGCCATAATGCCGGATCGTCGCTCGCCAAATTCGCCGGCTCGAATTCCACGGCGGCGCGAATGGAGGTGTCCAGAGCTATTTTGCGGTCGTCGACGCGAAACCATTTGTTTCGAATATCCTCGGACGTTTCGCGTAGAGCCCAAGCTGAATAGTGCCCGCGTTCTGCTTTCTCCAAAGCCGCGGGGTTCACATCCACGGCACGGATTGTGACTTTCCAGCTCGGATCGACTAGCGTTTCCCGCACGACGATGGCGATGGAGTAGGCTTCCTCGCCGGAAGAGCAGCCTGCCGACAGCAGCCGTAAAGTCTTTTGTTGCGCGCGCACGCGCAGCCTTTCCGGCAGTGCTAGTTCTGCGAAAGCATCGAACTGCTCGTGATTGCGAAAGAAATATGTCTCGCCGACGGTTAATTCGGGGGCCAGTGCCGAAATCTCGCTGCCCGACGGTTCATGCTCGAGGTTTCTAAGATACGCCGCGCTGTCACCGCAGTACTTCGCAATGCGGCGCTGAAACACCTCATTCAGATAGTCGAGCCTTGCGTCGTCGAATTGCAGCCCGACCCGCTGCGTGATTGCGTTGCGAAAGCGCTCCAGTTCGCGGGTGGTTACGGTGTTAGTCACGCATCCCCCGCGCGAGCGTTGTCACTTATGTGAAAATCGTCTGGAAGCGCGCGCGCAGCGCGTAGGAAGAACACCAACTGCTCGTCCAATCTTGCGAGCGCCCCGATCACTTCGGCGTCGCGCAGCAATGGTGGCATTTCCTCGCACTCGCTGCCTTGGATTAGCTGCACGCCAAGCACCGCACTTGCCGAGAACGCGACGGTGCGCTCGCCGATCCGTACGGTAACGAGGCGCTCGTAACGTGCGGCCTCGTCGTCAAACAATCGGGCCGTATCAATCACCGGCACGGCGGCGCCACGGATGATGGACAGCCCGCAAACGAGCCGCGGCGGGCCGTCGACCGCTTCGACCGGCAACATCCGCATGGTTTCAATGACATTTGCCATCGGGAGTGCAAAGCGATGCAATCCTGCTGTGCACAGGAGCCACAAATCAGGCCTGTGGTTCTTGTCGGGGAGTGTTGCTGCTACCTCTTGGGCAGCCTTTCCGTGATCCGTTGCTACCGTGCTTGCCATAGGCCACGCCTCAATCAAGCGTTCCTATAGTCGAGCGAGCCCTAAAGTTTGATGAGAATAGGTGGCGTGGAGGATTGCGTAAGTATTTGCACAGACAAACTCTGCTCATACCAACATAACCCCGCTTTAACATGGCCGGCTCTATGGATGATCAACAAATAAAGTGCCGATGGCAGCATCGCTGTTGTCGGCACGGACAAAGAAAGTCCGCAGGGCGTCGGAATATTTGCGTGCCAAGCTTACGGCCGGTGTCGCGCATGCAGCAGAAGCTCCATGCCTTGATTGCCGAGGACAGCGAACAGGACGCTGCGCTGCTCGTTCGACAGCTGCGTAACAGCGGTTTTGCCTTGTCCTATGAACGGGTCGAGAGTGAGCCGGCAATGGCCGCCGCGCTGACCCGGCAGCATTGGGACATCGTGCTGACCGATTACTCAATGCCGCAATTCAACGCCGAGCGTGCCCTCGCTCTTATCGCGAAATCCGGTATGGACATTCCCTGCATCGTCGTTTCGGGCGCTGTCGGCGAGGAGATCGCGGCAGAGGTCATGCGCGCGGGCGCCCATGATCTTGTTCTCAAACGCAATCTGAGACGGCTGGCGCCCGTTGTTGTGCGGGAGATCGAAGCCGCCCGGATCCGGCGGGAACGCAAAGCGGCCGACGCTGAACTAGATCGTGAGCGGCAACTCCTCAAACAGTTGATGCAGGGCATTCCAGACGCGATCTGCTTCAAAGATAACGCACGGCGTTACATTCGCATTAATGGCTCCGAACGCGCCGTTCTGAATATTGCAAACGATGCCGAGGCCATCGGCAAAACCGTGGACGAACTGATGACGCCCGAGCTCGCCAGCAAGCGGCGCCTCGAGGAGGAGCGGGTGCTGATGACGGGCGAAGCGCTGCTCGACTGTGTTGAGAAAATTGACGGTCCGGGGGGCTCGATCCGCTGGCTATCCGCCACCAAAGCGCCGATCCGCAGTGCGCAGGGCGACATCGTGGGCATGGTCGAAATCGCCCGTGACGTCACCGAGAACAAGCGCCAGGCGCAATTGAAGGACGAATTCATCGCTACTGTCAGTCATGAGCTGCGCACGCCGCTGACATCTATCCTTGGGTCGGTCGGCTGTCTGATCGCCGGCGCCGGTGGCACGCTGTCTGAGCCGGCGCTACGCATACTGCGGATCGCGTTGAACAATTGCCGGCGGCTTGGCGCCATCGTTGACGATATACTCGACCTGGACAAAATCGAGGCCGGAGAAATGGTGTTTGAGCGTGAGGCCGTCAACGTGCGTGCCTTGGCGATGCAAGTGATGGAAGCCAACCAGGCCTTCGCGGATTCCTTTGGCGTCGCTGTGCGGCTGGGCGACGCCGCCGCGGAGGGAACCGTGGACGCCGATGCGAAACGGCTCGGGCAGGTTCTGACGAACCTCTTGTCCAATGCGATAAAATTTTCTCCGCGCGACGGCGAGGTGGTCATATCCGTCGAAAACCGCGATGACACTGTTAGCGTCAGTGTCCGCGATCACGGCCCTGGCATTCCTGACGACTATAAACACCGGATCTTCGAGAAATTTGTCCAAGTGGACGCGAGCGACGTGCGGCAAAGAGGTGGAACAGGCGTCGGACTCACGATCACCAAAAAGATCGTGGATCGGCTGGGCGGACAGATTGCTTTTGCGCCGGCGGCGGGTGGTGGTACGGTTTTTACTGTCGCTTTCAAGGCCTTGGCCGAGCCGCCTCGGTACAAGGATGAACCGAATAACGACACGGGACCGGCACTACCTGGTGCGGTGCTGCCCAGGGAAAGCGAGGCGCTCTGCCGGGTCCAGCAGGATGTTCACTGAGCCAACCTCGTGAGCGGATGTTCTCAGGCGGGCACGATCACTCTGTAACAATCAACGCGTCCAACGCCGTCGCTCCTTGACCCTTGGCGTGCACCATGAGCGGGTTCACATCGACCTCGCTTATTGCCGGAACCGTCTGCATCAATTGGCTGATCGCCAGCACGGTCTTGACCACGGCGTCGATATCGCAGGGCGGCGCGCCGCGCACGCCAGACAGAAGCTTCTTAGCGCGGAGTCTTCCCAAAGCTTCAACAATCTGTGCTTCGCCAGAGTTGCCGGGAAGCAACTGCACATCCCCCAGGGCTTCGACCCAAATGCCGCCAAGTCCTACGAGCAGCACGGTCCCCCAAGCGGGATCGCGCTTCGCGCCCACCATCATCTCGATGCCCTTGGGCGACATGGCCTCGACCAGCGCGCCGTCGAGCACAACATTGGGAGCGGCGCGTTTGACACTTTTCATCAGTGCGTCCCAGGCGGTGCGAAGGGGAGGCTCTTCCCTTAAATTCAGTGCGACGCCGCCCGCTTCGGTCTTGTGCGAGAGCGCCGCAGCCTGGGCCTTGAGGGCGACCGGATAGCCGATCTTCTTCGCTATCGCCGCCGCTTCGTCGCGCGTGCGGGCAAGGTCACCCTTCGGCACGCGGATACCAGCCGCCGCAAGTACCTTCTTGCCGAGCCATTCGGGCTGCGTACCCTTGCCGAGCTTGGGCAGTGCCGCGAACGGCGCGGGCGCGCTGACGTCCCGCACTCGCGCAAGCGAGCGGCCGTATTTGGTGTAAAGCGCAATGGCACGCAGCATCCGATCGGATGAGCGGGAGTAAACAGCGGGACTTTCCTTCGCTGCCTCGTCCACATCCGGACCGAGCCTCCAGGTGTCGCCGAGGGCGACCATCACTTTCGGCTTAGGCGAGTGTGCCATGCCCTCGCTAAAGGCGCGCAATGGGATCGGGGTGTTGATGGGAAAGGAAATGAACAGCATACCGACATTGGGATCGTCGATCAGCGCCTTGGTTACGGCTGGAAGCATGGCAGGGGTGAAGCCTGCCGTCGTATCGAGCGGGTTGCCATAATTGCCGTAGGAAGGGAGGGTTGCGCCGATCTTTTTCAGCGTCGCTGGCTCTAGCTCGGGAATGTCGAGACCAATCTCCTCGGCGAAATCGTTGGTGAGCCCCACGTAGGCTCCCGATGCGGTCAGGATGCCGGGACCTTTGGTGGGCGGCGTCGGAAAGCGCTGCAGGATTTGGACGAGGTCCGTGACTTCATCCATAGTGGAAGCGACAATAGCGCCAGCGTCTTCGATCAGCGTTCGCATCGTTTCGAAGTCGCCGATCAGCGCGCCGGTATGCGATTGCGCGGCCTTGCGGGCTTTGGCACTGCGGCCGGCCAGCAGCAGAACGACTGGCTTTCCGGCGGTCCGGGCGCGCCGCACAGCGGCGAGAAACGCTCGCGGACGCCTGATTTCCTCGCAGTAGAGCGCGATGACGCGGGTCGAGGGATCATCGACGAGAAATTCAAGGAAATCCGTGCTCTCAAGACCGGCTTCGTTGCCCGTCGAGATCACGTAGGAGAGGGGAACGCCGCGGCCGTCGATGGCACGCTGAAAGTGGCCGAGCAGGCCGCCGCTCTGACCGACGAAGGCGACGCCGTTTTTCACGCCGCGTAACGCCTCGCGGGCGTACAGCATGTGCAGAAACATGCCGTCCACATTGTTGGTCGCGCCAAGGCAGTTCGGCCCGACCAGAGCAAGACCGGCGTCGCGCGCCGTGGCGGTCACGGCGTCCTGCGTGGCGTAATCGCCCACCTCGGCGAAGCCCGCGGCGAACACCAGAGCCGAGCCCACCTTGCGCCGCGCGCACGCTTCGATCGACTCGCGCACGCTGGCGGCCGGCAGCGTGAAGACGGCGAGGTCGACGCCTTTCGGCAGTTCGTCAGCGCTCTTCAGTACGACGCGGCCGTCGATCGGCTCGTCGGTGCGGCCGACCAGATAAATGTCACCCCCGAAGTTGTTGACCTTCAGGCATTGCAGGATGACCTGGCCGGCGCTGCCCGCGCGTGTCGACATGCCGACGATGGCGACCGAACGTGGACGCAGGAACCTGGCGACGGCTTTCGGACCGCGCGCATCTTGCGGTCCGCTCATGCAGCATCCTTGTCGGGTTGAAACAGCATCAGATGAGTGCCGTCGCCAATCGGGTGCCAGTAGGGCTTCACCTTCATGCCGACCCGCAAATCCTCCGCCGTGCAATGCACGATATTGGCGATGAAGTTGACGCCGACGTCGAGGGTCACGCTGACCACGGCATAAGGCTCGGTCCCGCGAAAGGCCGGCGTGCCGCGTTCGGTGATGGTGTAGGAGTAGACCACGCCCTTGCCAGACACTTCGCGCCACTCAAGGTCGCGCCGCCGGCCGGTGAAGATGCTCACCGGACGCGGGAAGTGCTGATATTTTCCGGTGGCCTTGCAATATTGAACGAGAAGCTTCTTCTGCTTCGTTCCCTCCCAATAAGGCTCTGAGAAATCGAAATGCTTGATGGCGCGCTTGACGCCGAGGGTGTCATTCAGCGATTTTTCGCTCGCAGGACTGGCCATGACCGCCTCTCTCATTCCGGGACCAGCACCAGGGCTGCGCTCGAGCCCCAGTTGCGTCCGTAATTAATCCAGCCGATGCCAGTAACCAGCGCGTTTTTGGTGTCTTTGACTTGGCGCTTGCCGGCTTCTCCCCGCAGCTGCCGCACCGCCTCGACGAGGTTATGAGACGAGCACGCCGCCTGGCCCGCGGAAATTTGCCCGCCGCCAGTGTTGAGCGGCAGATCGCCACTGAAGGAAAAATCATGCTCGCGGATGAAGGGTATGCCTTCACCCGCGTTGCAGAAGCCGAAGGCTTCAAGCTGAAGCATGATGGCAATGATGAAGTCGTCGTAGGGGTGGAACGAGGCGATGTCCTTGATGGTGAGTCCGGCCTCGCCCAGCGCTTTCTTGCCGCACACTTCATGGCCGCTCTTGGTCACATCGACCAGGTTCTCGCCGCCCTTAAAGTTGGTCCGCTCCGCGTAGCCGATCGGGATGATGCACTTGGTCAGACCTTTCTGCTTTGCGCGCTTGCGGCTCATCATCAGTAAACCCGCTGCGCCATCGGCACGCATCACGCAATCCAACAGCCGGATTGGATCGGCGATAATGCGCGAATTCATGTAGTCGTCGATGGTGATGGGGACGCGCAGCTTTTCGCAGACATTCTCGTTGAGCAGCGCGTGATTGCGCTGCGTCACCGCGATCTTGCCCAGCATCCGGTAGTCGAGGCCATATTTTGCTTCGTAGGCGCGGCTGAGCAACCCGAAGGCGCCGGGCGGCCCCATGAGGCCGTAAGGCTCGGTCCACTCCCGCCGGTAGGAGTGGCTGTGGTCGGTCTTGTCCTCGAGCACGTGCGTGTCGGCGAACAGCAAAAACGAAACGTCGCACAGCCCGTAATCGATCGCCGCCGCGGCCCGCACCACGCACCCAGCGGCCGAACAGCCGCCGGTGTGAACCTGCTCGCAGAAACCCACGTCGAGGCCCAGCACGTCGGCGGTGGTCTGCGCCCAGAAGGGATTGGCGGCGCCAGTACCGGTCAGGCCCGCCATGACCAGGCCATCGATCTCGTTTTTTTCGACACCGCTCTTGTCGAGCAATTCCTCAAGAATTTCGCCGCCCAGCACGAACACGTCCCGGTCGCTCTTCTCCATCACCTTCGTTTCGGCGTAGGCGACGATCGCGTTGTCGCGCAAACCCATCTCTTACCCTCCCTGTATCGCCATTATTCCGGCATGCGGACGCGAGGCGCGGTCTTGTCGAGAAATTGATTGAGCCGCGTGATCGATTCCGGGCTACGCGTGTATTCAGCCACCATGCGTTCGAAGAACAGGCCGTCGTCGTAGGACATATCCTGAATGCGCGGCAGGCTGTTGGTGATGGCGAAGTTCGATAGCGGTGCGTTCTTGCAGATCTTTTCCGCGAGCTCCTTCGCTTTCGCCATCGACTGCCCTTTAGGTACGATATATTGGACGATGCCGTAGCGTTCGGCCTCTTCGGCCTTGAGCACGCGGCCGGTGAGCATCATGTCCTGCATGCGGGCAAAGCCGATGAGCCTCGCCACGCGGACCGAGCCGCCGCCGCCGATAAAGATGCCGCGAGTCCCTTCAGGCAGTCCGAAGTATGTGGTCTCATCGGCGACACGGATGTGCGCCGCAGCCGCCGTTTCAAGTCCGCCACCAAGGGTCGCGCCGTGGAGCGCTGCGATGAACGGGATGTTACCGCGCGCCATGGCCTCAAAATAAGTGTTACGATTGAATGGAAACGGCAACCGCTGCGAGCGCCCGTTCTTCCAATTCTCCGCCGCCCAGCGCAGGTCGAGACCGGCGCAGAAATTGTCGCCATGGCCGAAGATGATGCCGCATTTTGCTTCTTCGCCGGCGCGTTCGATGGCTTCTCGCAGCTGCTTCATGACTGTGGGATTGAAACAGTTGCGCTTGTCCGGCCGGTTCAAGCCGACGAGTGCAATCTCGCCGTCGAGTTCGTAGGTGACTGTCTGCTCGTCGCTCATGAACGTCTCCTGATCAAGCCGGCAGGGCCATTGGCGCACCGTTATGCAATTTTGCGATGGATTGCACGCACGCCGCTTCGTCAATCTATAGCGTCAGGTCGGCTATTTTCACATAGCGGCGCCGCTGCGCCGCCGCGTTGCCGAACAGCGAGGACAGCAGCATGGCGCGCTTAAGATAGAGGCCGATGTCGTGCTCGTCGGTGAAGCCGATCGCGCCATGAAGCTGGATGCAGGCCTCGGTCACGGCCATGGCATCCTCTGACGCCTTGGCTTTGGTGGCGATGGCTAATGCGGGATCGATGCGGTGGGGTTCATTGTTAGCGGCAACTTGATAAACCAGCGAGCGTGTCGCTTCAGTGCGGACATAAGTGTTGACCGCCTGATGCTGCAGTGCCTGGAAGCTGCCGATCGGCTTGCCGAATTGTTTGCGGATGCGCAGGTATTCGAAGGTGATCTCCTGCGCTTTTTCCATCACGCCAAGCAGTTCGGCAGCGAACGCAAAGAGCGCGAGATGATGGAGTACCTCTACCGGATTGGGCGACGACGGCTGCGGCGCGATGAGATCGGTCGGCGTATCCGCGAAGCTCAGGGTCGCAAGCCTTCGGCCCTCCACGGTTTGTGTCGTCGTCAACGTGCAGCCGGGGGCGTCGCGCGCCACTAGGCCGAGAACGGGCCCATCGTGTCCGTTAGCGCTGACCAGAAAACCGTCGGCGCCGTCGGCGCACACAAACACCTTCTGACCGGTCAGACGGACCGGCCCGTCACCGCCTTTGGCCAGCGTGCGCGGCGCGGCCGGATCGTCGCCCTGCGCGCTCTCCTGCAGCGCTGGTACGACGAGCCACTCGCCCGCCATCACTTGGTGCAGCTTTGGATGCGGCGCGCGCGACTGCGCAAGCACTGCGGCCGAGATGGCCGCGAGCCCCAGCGGTTCGCAGACGAGGCCGCGGCCTGCCTGTTCAAGCACCAAGGCCAATTCGGTGAGGCCCAGACCAAGACCGCTCGCCGCTTCCGGAACGACAATCCGAAGCCATCCAAGCTCCGCTGCCTGCCGCAACCTGGGCCGCGAAAAACCGGGAGTCTGTTCGCGTAACGCACGGGCCACCTTGGGCCCCGCCGCCGCGGCGAATTTGGCGGCGCTGTCGCGCAGCAGGCTTTGCTCGGAAGTGAGATGCAGCTCCATGATGCTCGACTGCAGAT
>JASHVC010000348.1 GCA_030039655.1 Xanthobacteraceae bacterium
GAATTCGATCCGGTTATCCGCGAGCCGCAGGCGACCTGGGCGCTCGCGCTCAACTACAAGCTCCATATTGAGGAGACCGGGCTCACCACGTCGCGCGAGTATCCGCAGATCTTTCTGCGCATGCCGATTTGTCAGGTCGGACACAAGGCGCCGCTCTGGGCGCCGAGGCTTTCGATCGCCGAGGCCTACGATTACGAAGGTGAACTCGCGGTGATCATCGGCAAGCCCGGCCGCTACATTAAACGCGCCAACGCCTTCGATCATGTCGCCGGCTACGCCTGCTACAACGAGGGTTCGGTACGCGAGTATCAGGGCCACAACCGGCAATTCGGCCTGGGAAAGAATTTCGAGCGCTCCGGCAGTTTCGGGCCGTGGCTGGTGACGTCGGATGAATTCGGCGATCCGGCCGACCACACGCTGATCACGCGGCTCAACGGCATCGAGCGTCAGCGCGCGAAAATTTCAGGCTTGTTGTTCGACGTCCCGCGCCTCATCGAATATCTGTCCGAGGGCTATACGTTGCAGCCCGGCGATGTGATCGTCTCCGGCTCGCCAGGCGCGCTGCCGCTGCGGCCGGGCGAGCAGCCCGAGAGGCCGGTCGGCAAGGTCATCGTTGCCGGTCAGCTGCACATGCGCGCCGGCGACGTTTGCGAGGTCGAAGTTGACGGCCTCGGCGTGCTGTCCAATCCGGTTATGGAGGATCCAACGCCCATCAATTAACGGGCGTCGTGACCCGGCATCGCCATTGGCCCATCGGCCTTGACGCCGCTGGACTCGACCACGACGGCAGGCGCGGATGCGATTTCCGCCCCGGTGACGATGATCTGCCCGATCATGAACGGATGCGGCGTGCAGGCGTAAAGGTAAGTGCCAGGTTTGTTGAAGGTGACGGCCGCCGTCTGGCCGGCGGTCAAGATGCCGATGTCCCAGCCGCTCGCATCCGGGCCTGCCGCGTTGTGCGGCTGCTGGCCGGTGTTGGTGAATGTCACCTTGGTGCCGGTCGTCACCGTAATGCGTGACGGGGCGTACGCGTAGTCGATCATCTTGACCGCATTAGTTTTGACGATCGGCACCTCGCCCTTAAGCAGTCCGGTGAAATTGAAACTGACCTGCGACGGCGGCGGATTGGGTGGATCGAACTGCGCGATCTGATGCCGCCGGTTGCCCTTGAGCGAGAAGACCCAGATCATGTCGCCGTTCGCCGAAGCCGTCTGGATGGAGACTCCACCCGCCGCAATGGCGACGTACTGCTCGCCGTCGATCTCATAGGTGATCGCAGGCGCGTCGGCTCCGGCGCCGGTCTGCCAATGCCAGAGCAATTCGCCGGTCTTGGCGTCATAGGCCTGGAAGTTGCCGTCCGGCTCGCCGTGGAACAACAAGCCGCTCGCGGTGGTCAGCGCACCGCTGCCTTGGCCGATGGAGTAGGGCGTCTTCTTCTGCCAGACGATGCGGTTGGTGCGTGAGTCCACCGCTGTCAGGGTGCCGGAATATTTGGCGCCGATCGCAGGCGGCGCGATCTTGCCGCTGCCGGGCGCGATGCGGCCAACCGGACGATCGGCCGCCGTGACATAGAAAAACCCGTTCTGCGGATCGTACGACATCGGCGCCCAGTTCACGCCGCCATTGCCGCCGGGCGACATCAGCACCGGCACGTCCCAGGGCGAGCCAAAGATACATTTGGTGATCCAGCCCTCGAGCGGTTGCGGGCATTGCGGCATCACCGCATCGCCGATCGGAATCGGCTGCGTGGCCGCCGTGAAGCTGCGCGGCTCCTGCTCGACCGGCTTCTCCTCGATGCCGATGAGCGGTTTTCCGTCGGTGCGATCGAGGATGTAGAGCCATCCGGTCTTGCATGCCTCGGCGAGACCCTTGCGCAGTTTGCCGTCGTAGACCTGATCGAACAGAACCACCGGGCTTGGGCAATCAAAGTCCCAGAGATCGTGGTGCACCTGCTGGAAATGCCACGCATAGCTGCCGTCCAGGTGCAGCGCGACGATCGAGGAACTGAACAGATTGTCGCCGGGGCGGTTGGCGCCGATGCCGATGGCGGCCGGCCCTGGATTGCCGGTGGAGAAATAGATCAGGCCGAGGTCGGGATCGACCGCCGGTGTCTGCCAGACGTTGGCGCCACCGTGTAGATAAGCGCTGGCGCGCACTGGATCCGGATCGTTTGGCGACGGCCAAGTGTCGGAGCCGATGGCGCCGGGTTCGGGCACGGCCCAGAAGTGCCACAGCTCCTTGCCGGTCTTGGCATCGAGCGCGGTGAGCTTGCCGCGGCCGCCGCGGTCACCGCCCGCAAGGCCGGTATAGACCGCGCCATTGTAATAAAGCGGAGCCGATGTGATCGTGCTGCCGTCCTGCCAGCGGCCAATCACGGCCCGCCATACTTCCTTGCCGCTCTTGGCATCGAGGGCGACGACCGTGCCGTCGAGTTGACCGACGAACACTTTGCCTTCGCCCAGCGCGACGCCGCGATTGTCCCAGCCGCAACAGATGGTGTCGATGTTCTGTTCGATGTTCGACAAATGCTCCCAGATGAGTGCGCCAGTGCGCGCGTCGAGCGCGAACACGTCGTCATTTCCGCTGGCGATGTACATGATGCCGTCTTTGACGATCGGCGTGCCTTCCAGCGAATATTTCTGCCCGAGGCCCGAACCGAGGTGGATCGCCCACGCGGCTTTCAGGTCTTTGACGTTGGCGCGGTTGATCTGCGTCAGCGTCGAGAAGCGCGTGTTGTGCCAGTCGCCGCCGATGGTGAGCCATTCCCTGCCGGGCGGTTTGCGCAGATCGCTTTGCGCCAATGCGGCAACGGATGGGAGCAGCAGCGCTAGGGCTGCGAGCAGAAGACAAGCGCGACGCATTCGTCCTCCCCAATGTGCGGCGCGATCTTTAAGCGCCCTTTTGGGCAAGGCTGGCACAACCCGGCGCGGCGCAAAAGCCCCGCCTGGCGCGCGGCAAATCTTCCGTGGGCGCGGACGTGCTTCCAGAGTATGGTGTTGGGCGGTGTAGCAGGATGTGCAGAAACAAGGCGTGGAGGAACAGCCATGAACGACGGTTCGGCGCTCAAAGCGCTCGCGTCACGCTTCATCAATACCCACGATGTGCCATGGGTTGAGACCAATCCGGGCAACAAGATGAAGGTGATCTACCACGACCCAGTAACCGGCATGCTGACGATTCTGTCGAGGCTTGAGCCTGGCTGCGGCATCCCTGCGCATGTGCATGAGGATCTGGAACAGACATACGTTCTCGAAGGCTCTTTGGTTGATGACGAAGGCGAATGCACCGCGGGGAATTTCGTCATCCGCGCCAAGGGCAGCCGCCACGCGCCGACCGCGCCCAACGGCTGCACTATGCTGGTGTTCTTTCTCAAGCCCACGGCCGGGCTGCAGAAGGCGTTGCTCAAGCAAGCCTAGATATCGCTGCACCTACATACCGCGGAGCGACAGATGGCGGCCGCCTCTCTTGAAAACGGCGTACATGCCCACCTGCCCGGCGTGAAGCTGTGGTTCAGGGACAGCGGCGGCGACGGTGCGCCGATTGTTCTGCTCCACCCGAACACCGGCACTATCGCTGTGTGGGAGCCGCAAATCGGCGCCCTCGCGCAGGCCGGATATCGCGCCATCGCCTTCGACCGCAGGGGTTGGGGTAAGAGCGTGCCCGATCCTGCGGGATCGCAGCCGGGCAGCGTCGCGGACGATCTCGACGCGCTCGCCGCTCATCTCAAGTTAGGACCGTTTCATCTGCTCGGCGTCGCTGGCGGTGGTTTTGCGGCGCTCGACTATGCAGCGTGGCATCCCGAGAAACTCCGCAGCCTCATTCTCGGTGGCACTACCGGAGGCCTCGAGGACAAGGAGATCGCGGATTTCATCGCCCGCATCGCCATTCCGGATATCAGAAAGCAATCGGCCCACTACCGCGAACTCGGCGCGTCCTATCGTGGCTCCAACCCGGAAGGCACCAGGCGCTGGATCGAGATCGACGAGCACGCGCGCCAGTCGGCTACGGCGTTTCAGCCACCGCTGCGCACGCCCAACACCTTAGCCAAGATCGCTAGCATCCCGACGCCGACTTTGGTTATCGCAGCCGACGCCGATCTGCTCGCGCCGCCGGCCCTGATGCGCCTATGGGCGACGCATCTGAAAAACCACGAATGGGCCACCATCCCCGAAGCCGGCCACGCCATGGCCTGGGAGCAGCCGGGCACGTTCAACGACAAGGTCATCGATTTCCTGCGACGGCATTGAAGCGCGACGCCGCGTTCAGTGCCGCGGCTAGTGGCCTTGGGGCTTTCTGGCCCGCAACAAACGCCAGCGGTGAAAGAACACGATGTGGCAGTCCTGGATCGCAAGCCCCATACCGGCGTGGTTGCCGGCTTCGGCGAGCGCTCGCACGACTGTGCGGATCGGTCCGGTGCGATCGGGATCGTTGATGATCCCCATCCATTCCTCGAATTCGCGCGGCTTGTCCCAGGTGGAATGGTCGAGGATCTGGAAACCGGCTAGCGTTAGTCCGTCGTCCAGTTCGGATGCCGGCAGCATGCGCACGTGCGACGGATCGCGCAGCCGCTCGATGGCGTTCTGTAAATTCGATTCCGCGGTAATCTCCGACGAAACCACATCGACAATTACCGCGATGCCGCCGGGCCGCAGCACACGGAACATTTCATCGAGCGCGCGTTGTGGGTGGGCGAAGTGGTGGATCGCGAGCCGGGTCACCACGCCGTCAAATTTCGCATCTTCAAACGGCAGGTTTTCCGCATCGCCGTGCTTGAACGTGACATTGGTCAAACCCGCTCGCGCGCACCGCGCTTTGGCCTTCTCGAGCATCGGTTCGGTCGCGTCGAACGCCACCACCGAGGCGGCAGTGGGCGCGATCGCCGCGGCGACCACGCCCGGTCCGCAGGCGACGTCAAGCACGTCGCCGTGGCCGGCTTCCCCGAGGGCGGTGCCAAAGCGCGCGGCGACCTGCTCATCGGTCATCTCGGCAAACTTGTCGAAGGTTTGCGCCTGACGCGCGAACTCGTCGGCGACGCGCTTCAAATGATCCATGGCGTCTTCCTCCGTTGCTCCAATACCGTTACGTCGCGAAAAGCTCCTGCACGGCCCGATAGGCCTGGTCGATCGCCGAATCCGTATAGGCTGCGGCGCCGGCGTCTGAGTTGGCGATGGCGATGCGGCCGTGGCGAGCGCGGCCGATGACGTGCGGCTCGCTGCCCGCAGGCCAATCGGGATCGAACAGCGGATTGTATTCGTACGCGTATCCGTGCGGCCAGCGGTTGACCGTGATGGCCGCAACGTCGCGCGCCGCGTCGAATCCGCCCGGGCCGAGGATGCGCGACAGTTGATCACGAATCTTCTGCTCGAAGGTCGCAAAGCTCGTGTTGAGAATGTCGAAGTGTCCGGCCCGATGCTGATCGCGCTCCGGCAGGCCGGGCTTAACCGGC
>JASHVC010000018.1 GCA_030039655.1 Xanthobacteraceae bacterium
AGAGCACATATTTATTCTCCTATTCCGCTGCGATGCTGCTGGCCGATGCGGCCAGATAGCGACTCAAGAAGTCGAACACCTTCCGCCAGCCATCCAGGCCTGCTCCGGCCGGTAGGCGTCGCGCTGCCAGTTAAAGAATGCGTGCCCTGCGCCGTTGTAGCGGTGGAACTCGTAGTTCTTGCCGAACTTCTTGAGCACGGCCTCGGTTCGATTGACCTGGTCTGCGGTCGGGTTGGCGTCGTCGTTGCCGAAGATGCCGAGCAGTGGACACGACATTTTCTCGGTCAGATCGATCGGCGCCACGGGGCGCTTCTCATTCAGATCTTTCGGGTTGTCGACGATGACGTTACCGCCCCAGCAATCAACTGCGGCGTCGATACCCTTGAGCGTACAAGCGGCGAGATAGGTGTGACGCCCGCCGGAGCAGAAACCGATGACGCCGATCTTGCCGGTCGCGTTTGATTGTCCGCGCAAATAGGCCATGGCGCCCGCCACATCGCCCATGACTTGCGCGTCGGCGACGCCGCCGGCGGCTCTGATACGCGCGCCAAGGTCATCGGGACTTTCGTTAGGGCCGCCTTCGCGGAAATAGAGATGCGGAGAGATCGCCGCATAGCCGTGGTGCGCCAGCTTGCGCACCACCTCGGTGGTCCACTCGCACCATCCAGGTATGTGATGGATGACGACGACGCCGGGAAATTTTCCCGCACGCGTAGGGCGTGCGTAGTAGGCTTCACCCTGATCGCCATTGTGGCCGCGAAACGGCACCACTTCGGCCTGCAGGCCCTGATAGTAGCTCATCGTACGCTCCCTTGTTTCTCGGGCGAGTGATTAAGAAAAATCACTCATATCATGGCGAGAGCGCTGTGACAGCCGCGTCGGTTCAGTTCGGGCAGCGATACAGGATTGCGTTGTAGGTGTTGTCGCGGTCGACGAACTTCACAGTCTGATCCGGCCGCGGCGTGAAGGTGAGATCGCCAACCAATGGCCCGGCTGGAAACTTGCATTCGACGTGAAGGTGGAAGCTGTTCCCATCCTGTTTGGCGTCGAGGATAGTACAGACACCGATATTCGAAACGATCTGCTGCGGCGAAATGCTGACTTTTAGCGCCTGCTCGTCGCTCGCATTGCCTTTGCAGGGCACGTTTTGCATGTAGTCTCCGGCGATCGGAAACTCTTCCGGACCGGATTCACCAGCGCCGGCCGGCACTGCGGCAAACGCAATACAAGCGAATGTGGCACATACAGCGCTGATCCTGTGCACGTATCCCCCCGAATGATGAGTTTGCCCCGATAAGACCTGTCGATTCCTCACTGTGCCCTCGTTGACGCACAAGTCTATCCAACCGGCCCCCTCAAGGCCTACGGGAGCAGGGTTAACATTGTATTGTGGCATCTTAGCGCCGGGCTCTTACGGGCGCGCTACCTCGCCGCACACCTATGAGAAAAGGCGGCGCCCGGTGGGGCGCCGCCTCAATCCATGGGCAGTTCCATCAGCCGGCCGCTAATGGGCGGTGAGACCGGAGGACTCCTCTTCCACAGCCGGCTCAGGAACGTCGACCGGTTTGGCCGCCGCTTCCTCCCACTGAATCGGTTCCGGCTTACGGGTGAGCGCCCGCGCCAGTACCTCATCCATGCGGGAAACCGGGATGATGTCGAGCCCGCTTTTGATGCTGTCGTTGATCTCGACAAGATCTTTGGCGTTCTCTTCGGGAATCAGCACCGTCTTGATGCCGCCGCGCAGAGCCGCCAGGAGCTTCTCCTTGAGACCCCCGATCGGCAGCACGCGGCCGCGCAGCGTGATCTCGCCGGTCATAGCCACATCGCGATGGACCGGGATACCGGTCATCACCGAGACGATCGCCGTCACCATGGCGACACCCGCAGACGGGCCATCCTTCGGGGTTGCGCCCTCTGGGACGTGCACGTGGATGTCGCGCTTGTCGAAGAGTGGCGGCTCGATGCCGAAAGCGACCGACCGCATGCGGACGTAGGACGCCGCCGCGGAGATCGACTCCTTCATCACGTCGCGGAGGTTGCCGGTGACAGTCATCTTGCCCTTACCGGGCATCATGGCCGCTTCGATGGTGAGCAACTCGCCACCCACGTCGGTCCACGCGAGTCCGGTTACCACACCGACCTGATCTTGGTCCTCGATCTCGCCGTAACGGAACTTCGGTACGCCGAGATAGTCGGACACATTATCGGCGGTCACCTTCACCGACTCGGTCTTCTTGATCGTGAGTTCCTTCACCGCCTTTCGGATCAGGGTTGACAGCTCGCGTTCAAGATTGCGCACGCCAGCTTCCCGCGTGTAGCGGCGAATGAGCGTGAGCAGCCCTTCGTCATCCAGTGACCACTCCTTCGGCTCAAGGCCATGCTTGACGACGGCGTGCGGGATCAGGTGCTTGCGCGCGATCTCGACCTTTTCGTCCTCGGTGTAACCGGCGATCCGAATGATCTCCATGCGGTCCATCAGGGGCGGCGGGATATTGAGCGTATTCGCCGTGGTGATGAACATCACATTGGAGAGATCGTAATCGACCTCCAGATAGTGATCGTTGAACGCGTGATTCTGCTCGGGGTCCAGAACCTCAAGCAGCGCGGAAGACGGATCGCCGCGGAAATCGGCGCCCATCTTGTCGACCTCGTCGAGCAGGAACAGCGGATTGGAGGTCTTCGCCTTGCGCATCGACTGGATGATCTTGCCGGGCATTGAGCCGATATAGGTGCGCCGGTGACCGCGAATTTCGGCCTCGTCGCGTACGCCGCCAAGCGAGACGCGCACGAACTCGCGTCCGGTCGCACGCGCAATCGATTTACCGAGCGAGGTCTTGCCGACGCCAGGCGGCCCAACCAGACAGAGGATCGGC
>JASHVC010000019.1 GCA_030039655.1 Xanthobacteraceae bacterium
AAGATTGCAAAGTATTTGTCTCATCCGTTTTTCCTGATATTCCTCAGAGAGCGACGATCACCTTGCGGCACCGAAATTCGGACAAGTGGCGCGCCAATGAACGATGTGCCCTGCCGGGACAAGCTGATTCAGCAAGGCTATAGCGGCGTCAGCGACCTGAGGTTTATCGTAGAATTCGATCACCAGCGGCAGATCGACCATAAGCCTCAAGAGATCAGCGGAATGGACGAGACCTTTGCTGCCGAAACCAGCGATCCCGCGAAACACGACGACGCCACGAACGCGATGTTGATCGTGAAGAATATTTAGGATTTCCTCCATCAGCGTTTTCTTGCGGCCGTGATCGGATTCCTTCAGATATATCCTGACGACCGTGACATCATCGTCCATGAGGGCCTCTTAGAGGTTCCGTGCGATATACGCCCCGCCGAATGCCGCCCCGAATCCCAGGGCAATCGAGAGCAAAAGGTATAGGATTGCCTTGATCGGTTCACCTTGTTCGACGAGCAGCAGAATCTCCATTTCGAATGTCGAGAACGTTGTGTATCCGCCGATAAACCCGGTGAGAATGCCAGTTCTTAATTCGGGTGACACTGTAAGGCGCTCAAGTGTCTCGACAAAAAGAAACCCCATCAGAAAGCTGCCCCCAACGTTTATGATCAACGTCGCGTAAGGGAACTCTCTTCCATAGATCGTTTGGACCAAGTTCGTCATTCCGTACCGCGCCCAGCACCCAAGCGTTCCGAATATGGCAATAAGGCCGTATGTTCGCATTCAGTTACTCTAAAAAAGCATCAGGGCCAGGATGATCACCAGCAATCCACCGATGAGCGCGAGATAGAAATTCAGATGGCCCGATTGTAACGCTCTCAGCTTGTTTGCCAGGTAATAGACGGCGCGCGTCACCGGAGCGAAAAGATAGGGACCGAAGATCGGCGCGACGTCTTGGTTAAATCGCAATCGGTGTATGAAGTATTCCGGTCCAACCGCTTCACTCTCAACCTCTTCGGTGGGCCTGTACACAAAGCTGTAAAAGGTCCGCATGGCATTGGAAAAAGTCAGCGCTGTCGTCGATGCCCGTTCTGGGTCCTGATCAAAGCCCCCATACCAGACAGGTGCGCGGCGAACCGCATATTGTCGATTTGCAAGAGCCAGCACAATTGGAACGATAGCAAGGAGCGGCATCACGATGACGAGGAGGGTCGGCGAGATAAATGCGAATTTTGCGGTCAACGGTACCAGAAGCAAGCCATCGTGCATCTCGCTCGCCGCCATCGTTCCGAATTCAGCGGCGACGGCGAAGCGGAGCCCGTCGAGCCAGGCCGGCATACCGACCGCGAGGGTGATGACACAAACTCCGAGCAAGCCGACGACGACGGCCAACCCTGTCGATACGGGAGCGACCGTTCGCGCCGACCGGCCAAGAAGTCCCACCCCGAATACTTTGACAAAAGTCGCGAAGGAGACAGCGACAGTGAGGGCTAGCCCGGCGCCCGCCAGCGCCATGGCGAGCCGATCTGCGACCGTGCCGAGATGGAAGCCCTGGAAAACGGTCTGGAAGACAAACCACTCGCTGACAAATCCCGCCGTTGGGGGCATCGCCGAAAGACTCATCGCAGCGAACAAGGCACCGAATCCGAAGACCCAAGAACTGCGCCGCAAAACGTCGGAATGGAAGATGTTGTAGCCGCCCGTCGCGCGGTATACCCCATCAGCCGTCAAGAACAGTCCTGCCTTGGCGAGGGAATGTGCCGCCAAATGGAGGAGTGCGACCGTCCACGCGAGGCTCGCGAGCTCTCTTTGCCCATCTCCGCGAAACATCAATGCTGCTCCGAGCATTGCCGCAGCGATAGAGGCGTTCTCCGCTGAGGAAAAGCCCAACAGCGACCGCCAATCTTCCTGTTGGAAGGCGTAGAGAGCTGTCAGGATCGCGCTGATAACCGCTACGACGAGCAGAAGCGTTCCCAATCCTGCGCTAGCGCCCATGTTGCCGGCTGGTAACCAGTCCAGCAGCCCTCGGCTCAATCCGAAGTATGCGGCGTTGAGCACGACGCCGGACAACAGGACGCCGGAGGCGCCGCTGCCGGAACCATAGAGGTTCGGGAACCATTCATAGAATGGAAGAAGGCCAAGCTTGGCGCCAAATCCGATAATTAACAGCAGTCCCACGATGACAGCGATTGTAGACGGCAGAGCTGCCGCACTCGCATGGAAGAGCTCGAAGTCAAAGGCATTCGAACGGGACGCAAGCAGTAAAACCGCTGCGATGAGTGCGACGGCTCCGACCTCGAGAAGTCCCAACATGAACAGAACCGGCTGCCCGACGTCGGCCGAAAGCTTCTCACTGAGGATCATGACAGCCCCGCCGAGGCTCATGATTTCCCACGCTATGAGAAAACTTGCTCCATCCTGGAGACCGAAAACACCCAATGCGCCGATAAGGCTCATTGAGGCGCCAAACAGCCAGCCGGCTTCGTTATGATGGGATGGCGTCGAGACCGCGCAGGCCAACGCCGCCGGAGCCAATCCGAAACCAAGAAGCCAAAGGCCGTCTGGTGTCATCAGAAACTTGATCGGCTCGCCGGCTAGAGTGGTTGGTAAGCCGGTTACAGGAATTCCTTCGGGTAGTCCCATGATGGTGCCGATAATTGCCGCCACGCATCCGGCAAATAGCAATACGCGCGCGAGTACCAGCCCGTGCGCTGTCAGCGAAACAATTGCAGCGACCAGCCAAGCCAAGAAGCCGGCTGCTATCAGCTCATTTGTCAAGCTGACCTCCCCTGACACGTTGCGGCACACGATCGAGGAACATCAAGAGCGCATGGATGATCGCTGCGGGGTTCGGCGGGCAGCCTGGGAGGTACACGTCGACGGG
>JASHVC010000349.1 GCA_030039655.1 Xanthobacteraceae bacterium
ATCGATCCAAACGTGGTTTTCAGGTGCGACCCAAGGCCCTGCACAACTGAGATGATCGCGCACGAAATGCCCGCAGCGAGAAGGCCATACTCAATGGCCGTCGCGCCCGACTCGTCTTTTAGGAAGGTGTGGATGCGCTTGACCATGCGCGAAATGTAGGCAGGCCCTTTAAACGGCGGGTAAACTGATACCGTCAAATTGCGCGCAAGGCCTGCGGCAGAATGGCCGCGAGCTGGGGCTCGTCACAAAGATTTGGGCTCGTCACAAAGATTTGGAATGTATTGGCTGGCCACCGTGGCGCAGGTGCAAGTGATGGGGCGCGAGCAGAGCCATCAGCGCAAACAACAAGGCCGCGCTAATGACCAGCAACAGTTCGAAACGCCAACCCGGTCCAGGTGTGTTGGGTACGGGCAGGACGGCCCCCGCTGGCATAAAATCCAGCTAACCAGACCGCACCACGTCGTCATTGGCAAGTCATATTCAAAAGGGACCACACAAATATTCAAAGGCGATCGGGGGATATGGAAAGGGGCCAGTACCCGAAAGCGATGGATTGGCCGTGCCTAATCGTTGCAACGATTGTAGGCATCATAGCCGGTGTCGCGCTGTTCGCGGGCATGACATGGGGCTGCATGGAGCTAGAAATGGCGCACTTTCAGTCGCTAGCTCCTAACGACCCTAGCGCTGGCGATTCTGCAGGATGGGCATTGGTCGTCTTGGCACCTTTGGCGCTACCAATCTTCGGACTGCTGAGTTTGCTATGCAGCATCTTCGTTGGCGTGGTCGTGTATAGGAAGCTACCCGGAAAAGAGGCCGCGAACTGAGGCGGCATCTGTTAGAGCGATCGCAGAGTAAATGCACAAGCGCTTTGGGCTGTGGCTTATAGGCTCTTTGTCTCTTTCGATCGCCGGATTCTTTGTTGGTGCATCGGCGGTAATCTTCCCTGCGATATCAGACGGGTTGCTGGTTGTTTCGGCTCTATTGAGTGCTGCGTGGCTACTGGTTTTCGTTATTGCGGTTCTCGTTCATCGCTGGCGCGGCTTTTGGTTGCTGGTTGGGTTGCCGACCGCCGTCGCTTGGCCAGCGTTACTCTTCGGCTTCGCTTCACTGGCCGTTGCCATTCTATTGAGCTTCTGCCTTATCCCCGTGTTGAAGGGTTTCGCCTGGGTTGTTGACCAGCTGCCGCGATAGTAGAGCCCGACAATAAATGAGGCCGTCAACTGAGGCGGCCTGAAGCTTACGACATTTTGGCGCGTTTTATTTCTCGCTCGAGCTGCCGCTTTCTTTCCAGAAGTCGCACAAAATCAGCTGCCAAGGTACTAAGCCGATCTTGGCAGGCGCGGTATTGATCATCGTTCCACGCGTGGCTGTCACCGAGAACCTGGTACATTTCCTGCCGCGTCGATGCTGCGTTGTCGCGGAGCGCGTCTACGACGCCAACTAGATCATCGTGCAGGGTACGTGGCATAGAACTAAGTGTCCGCCAGTGTTCAAACTGACGTACTAACCCCAGGACGACCTATTTCAGCGCCGTCGAAACCGATCCGAACGTCTTTTTTAGATTTGCCCCAACGCCCTGCACGACAGAGATGATCGCACAGGAAATGGCCGCGGCGATGAGGCCATACTCGATGGCGGTTGCGCCGGATTCATTCTCTAGGAAGGCTCGCAATTGGCGGGGCATGTTTCCGTCTCACCGGGTCACGCCCGCCACTGTGATTTATAACAGTAACGAAATTATTGATGAGATCGCGTATCGGGCTGCGACGGACCGCCGCTGGCGCGGAGGCGAAATAGGACTGCGCAATCAGCAAATTAGGACAGAAGGCTCGGAATTGGGACAGCACCCGGTAACGGGTACTGGCCCCTTTAGCCTCAAAAGCGACCAGCCCCGATTTGAAAAGGAACCGCGCGGCAAACCTGCGATAGGATACTTCGACGGCTTAGCCGGGAGGATCGCATGGGCACGTTTGAATCAGCCGTTTTGCTTGTGGCGGCCTTGGCCATGGTTGGCGTCGTAAAACTCGTGCGCCGAAAAAAATAGGCGGCTCACCCGAACAGGTTCCCTTGGATTACAGGGCCCTCGATTTGAAAATGGGCCTCCCCGCGACCGCACGAACGCGAATGAGGCCGCCAACTCAGGCGGCCTCTCACTGAGTCAGCAGCAGCCGCTGGAGCGCTGGCGGTAGCGCGTGCACTATGATGAGGTAAGGGTCTGTGGCGATGACTCCGATAAAATGCAAGGTCTCGGCCCCAAACGCGATCATGAGCGCAATCTTGAAGATGATCTGGAAACCATAGGTGATCGGACTGTCGGCCTTTGTGCGCGCAACAGTACTAAGACCGGTGTCGACGAAGGTAGTTCCGGTCCTTAAATCTCTGACTCTACGCAGGCCGAGAAGAGGGTGATTACAGCGCCGAGGATCGGTCTAATCGCCTGCCACGTGGGGTCTACTGGATGTTGCTCCATGGACCACACTACACGCCTAGTTTTCACTCTTATCAATTGCCCTTCTGATTTGAAAACGGGCCAAACGAAAATTCAAAAGGGACCAGGGTTATGGAAAGGGGCCAGTACCAAATGGAAGGAAATAGAGCAACACATATCAAGGAGTTGAGCGAGGCGCGTGAGACAATACAGCGCCAAATCGATGTTCTTATCAATAGCGAGCCTTTTTGCGGCTTGGATCATAACGTCCAGATTGGTGACGTGCTCAAGCGGTTGCGGGATACGCTTCGCGAGCTTGAAGAATGTATTTCGGCTGAATC
>JASHVC010000350.1 GCA_030039655.1 Xanthobacteraceae bacterium
GGCGGATGATCCAGTAATCACGGAGAGTGATAGTGGCACCGCCATTTACAAATTTGTCAGCAGGCCCATTGCTGGATGCTCCGCTTTCGCGGAGCATAACAGCGATGGGGGGCGACGTCTTAACGGGCTTCGCAACCCTTGTGATCTCGGCTTTTTTCCTCAGCGCCGCCCACGCGCAGACGGTGCCGTGCCGCTCGTCCGGCAGCTACGAGTCCTGGCTTGCGGGCTTTGAGCGCGAGGCGGTGGCGCAAGGCATCTCGCGCGGGGCCATCAGCGCCGCCGCGCCATTCCTCACCTACGACCAGAAAATCGTCAACATCGACCGCGGTCAACGCGTCTTCAGCCAGACGTTCCTCGAATTTTCCGATCGCATGGCCGCCGCATACCGCATCTCAAGCGGCCAGGCGCACATCAAGAAATATGAACCGGTCTTTGCGCGCATCGATAAGCAATACGGCGTGCCCGCCCCCGTTATCGTCTCGTTCTGGGGGCTGGAGAGCGATTTTGGCGCCAACATGGGCAATTATCGCTCGCTCAGCTCCATTGCTTCGCTCGCCTACGATTGCCGGCGTGCCGACCGCTTTCGCCCGCAGCTGTTCGACGCGCTGCGCCTGATCGAGCGTGGCGATTTGCGGCCCGAGGAGATGATCGGCTCCTGGGCTGGCGAACTCGGCCAGACGCAGATGATGCCGTCGGAGTATTACAAATACGCGGTCGATTACGACGGCCAAGGCAAGCGCGACCTGATCCACGACGTGCCCGACGTACTCGGCTCCACAGCGAATTATCTGGTCGGGCTCGGCTGGAAGCGCGGCGAGCCCTGGCTCACCGAGGTCCGCGTGCCGGCAAAACTGCCATGGGACCAGGCCGACCTCGACATCCAGTTGCCGCGGTCTAAGTGGGCGTCCTGGGGCGTCACGCTCGCCGACGGCCGGCCGTTGCCTAATGACAATCTGTCCGCATCTCTCCTGCTGCCGATGGGTCGGCTCGGCCCGGCCTTCCTGGTCTATCCGAATTTCCAGGTTTATCTGCAGTGGAACAATTCGCTCGTGTATTCCACCACGGCAGCGTATCTGGCAACGCGCATCGCCGGAGCGCCGCCACTACATCGCGGCACCCCAACGCCGCCGTTGCCCTTCGAGCAGGTCAAGGAGCTGCAAGAGCTGTTGGTGCGGGCAGGCTACGACGTAGGCAAGGTCGACGGTTTTCTCGGACTCAAAAGTCGGCAGGCCGTCAAGGCCATGCAAATGAAGTTCGGCCTGCCAGCGGATTCTTATCCGACAGAGGAGCTGCTCGCGCGCATGCGCGCGGGGCGGTAAGGAACAAAAATGTCTAAACAAGTTCGCCGCGTGGTGACCGGTCAAAACGCGGCCGGAAAATCAATCTTCATAATAGATACAGCCACCCCTCATGTGTTTCAGCGCACTAAAGGTAGCGCCATTGTGCATGAACTGTGGGAGACCGCAGCAACGCCCGCGGATAATCGCGACGGCGCCGATGCCATCACGCGCGGCCATCGGCTGGCGCCACCAAAGAACGGTTCAGTATTTCGTATCATAGAGTATCCGCCCGACTCCGAACGCCTCGCCGCGATCGCCCGCGAACATGCATTGCCCGACGATTCCGGCCGCGCCGCCGCCAGCGACCGCAACAATCCGCGCCACGCCGGCTTTCACAAGACCGCAACCGTCGACTATGCCATCGTTCTGTCCGGCGAGATTTACGCCATGATGGACGAAGGCGAAGTTTTGCTGAAGGCCGGCGACGTACTCGTGCAGCGCGGCACCAACCATGCCTGGAGTAACCGGACTAATGAGAACGCAGTGCTCGCGTTCGTTCTGATCGACGCCGAACCGATTTGATCAATCATCCAGCTCCGGCACCTTGAAGTCCTCCCAGCCCGGCACGTCGGCGACGTCGTAGAACTTCTCGCCGAATGGCCGGGTCGCGTCGATGCCGATCTGTGAGGCGATGCGCATGGTGCGGTCGCGCGTGAGATCGACCGACGGGTCCGAGGGACCGGCCGGCATGGTGTCGACGATGATGGTGTCGCGCGCGGGTTGGACGCGGAAGGCGAGCGCCCATTCCACTTCGGTCGATGAATGCACGTCGATGTCGGGCTCGACCACGATGGTCCACTTCGGCCGAATATTGCTCGACATGGCGTTGAGGATCACCTGCCGCGCCTCGCCGGCAAAACGCGGCTCCATGGCGATCACCACATAGAATGACACGCCGGCCGACGCGCGCACCGACACCGCTTTGATGGTCGGGAACTGCCGCTTGAGCTGGCGCAGGAACGACGCCTCGAACGGAATCTGCTTGAGGATGTGATTTTCGGTCACCGGCTTGCCGGTGAGCAGACCCTGGAAGATCGGCTTCTTGCGGTGGGTAATCGCGGTGATCCGCGCTACCGGCTTCTGTGACGGCCGCGTGTAGTAACCGGTATATTCGCCGAGCGGGCCTTCCAACACCGTGGTATTGAGATCGACCTCGAACTCGATCACCACTTCGGCGTTGGCTGGCACTTTCACGTCGTTGGTCTTGCATTTGACCAGTTCGATGGGCGCGCCGCGCAAGCCGCCGGCCAGCGCCCAGTCGTCGGTGGTGTCCGGCACCTGCACCTGGCACGTATAGGCGATGATCGGGTCGACGCCGATGATAAGCGC
>JASHVC010000351.1 GCA_030039655.1 Xanthobacteraceae bacterium
CGAGCTGCGCGCGGCTTACTTGCGCCTGGCCCACGTCGAGCGGCTCGTAATAGATGGAGAGATTGGGCAGACGGATCAGACGCTCGCTGTAGTGCTGCTCGCCGTCGTCCGGCTCCATGAGATCGCTGGAGAGGAAATAGTCGATCGTCGGATAGCCGGTCGTATTCGGGTGACCCCACGAGGCGCACTGCACCGGCGCCAGCCGGTGCGCGGCAAGCCACGCCGAAGTGGGCTCCATGCCGATCTCGGGATAGATCAGGATGTGGGGGCGATCGGCGAGGATCTCCTGGCGCCACCGCTCGCCGGGCAGAGGCCCATGCACGAACCGGTCGCACATCTTCGCCGCGATCTCGGTCTGCGCATCGCGATCGTTGCCGGTGTGATAACCGAAGACCTGAAACTTGCTGCGATCGAGCTGGCTGAGCCAGCCTTTGATCGGGATCTTCCAGTTCGAGTGATAGCGGAAGAAGCCACTGACGATGCCGATGCGGATCTTCTCGTTCGGCGCGGGCGCCGACGGCATCGGCGCGGCCGGATATTTGGCGGCGATGGCGCGGCAGACGAGTGCGCCGTATTTGCTCTGCAGGTCGCGATCGTTCTGGCCCTGGTAAGGCAGATAAAACGGCTGGTTGGAGCCGACCGCGGCGGCCAGGTTGCCGAATTCGCGGCCCGCTTCGACATCGGCGCACAATTGATCGAGGCGCTTGCGATAGGCAACACGCCGGCCTTCCATCTCCGCTTCATCCAGGTAGAGGATGGGCAATTGCGCGGTGCACAGACGGAAGCGCAGGTGCGCGAGATCAGGCTTAAGCGCCAGGGCGCGCTCGTAATGGGCCGTTGCATCGCCGGTGCTGCCTTGCGTCTCCAGCGCGCTGCCAATGCCGATGTGGGCACCAACGTGGTCGGGAGCCAGCGCCAGCGCCTTCTGATAGCGGACGATGGCTTCAGGCAAGCGGCCAGATTTGACCAAAGTGGTGGCGAAGCTGCAATGCAGCTCGACATGTTCTGGCTTAAGCGTGAGCGCGCGCTCATAATGCGCGATCGCTTCGTCGAACCGCTTCGCCCGCTGCAAAGCCGCGGCGAAATCGCCGAGCGCCCCGACGTGATCCGGCTTCAGGGCGACAGCCCGCTCCCAGCACGCGAATGCCAGCCCGGTCTTGCCCTGTTCAGACAAAGCTCGGGCAAGATTGTTATAGGCGTCGGGATAATCAGGCTTGAGCGTTACCGCCTTTTCCCAGTGCGCCACCGCCGCATCGATCTCGCCGCGCTTCTGCAAGGCAACGCCAAGATTGCTGAGCGCTTCAGGAAAATCCGGTTTGATGACGAGGGCTCGCCGTATCAGTTCGACGGCTTCGTCGGTGCGGCCTTGCTGCAGCGATATCACGCCGAGGAGATGCCGGCTTTCGGCATGTTCGGGATTGGCCTCGAGGATGCGCTTGTAGATGGCCTCGGCCTCGGCGAGCCGCCCCCCCTGGTGATGTTGGAGCGCGATCTGAAAATCGGCCGGCGGATTGACCACTGCCGACGCGGCGCTGGTGTTCGGCGATGCGACGGGTGCCGCACCCTGCGATCCCGCTTCGTCCTTCTTCAACTCGCTTGCCGCTTCGCCGGATGCGCAAGGGACGTCCGGTGTGCGTGGACTCACGACTGAGAGCGCGGCACTCATGGGCGCTCCACCAGTCGAAGTGCGAACCGCAAAATGCGCCCGCTGGAGATAGACGTTTGCTGTTGGATATTTTGGCTTGGTTGAAGTGCGCTTCCGCCGGCGACGACGAATCCCGTCTGCCGCGGCGGAGCAAAGAGATCAAACTCTTGGAGCGCAATTCGCCGCTGGCGAACTGCGGAACTCAACTTACAATAACCCACACAGCCCTACTTCAACACACTCCAACCTCGACCAAAGCGGGCTTTACCATTCGTTAAGCGCTACGCGCAACTAACAGTGAGTGATGCGATGCTTTTAACATTAATTTCACCTGTTAAGGATTTTTCCGCGCGAGTTTTAGGATGCAAGTAATCAGCCTTGAGCTGCGACTGACATTAATTCATTTGTTAGAAACGCCAGTGGCGCGTTTTAGGAAGCAAATAATCAGCGCGCCCGCTCTCCGCTAATATTAATTCACCTGTTAGAAACGTCCGCGGCGCGTTTAGATTCAAGAAGTTTGCAGGCCTACAGGTTGAATTGCCGAACCACACTGCACGCGGTTTAATGTTAGTCAGGATGACGCGGCGTAAGCGTGCAATCCGAATTTTGTTTGCCGCCGCTTTCTCCAGGAAATGCCAACAAGCCACTCGTCTGCAATAAGCTTTTTCTGAGAGTTCAAAACGAAATTACGAACAAATAAATCGAAGAAATCAAGAAAAAGCTCAAATGAAAATTTCGCCCGTACTAAGAGGTACGGCGATACCGTGCGCCCGGCATAAAGGTGCCATCGCTGTGTCAGGCCACTGACAAAGCGCGCTCTCTGGTATGAAAAAATTTTCGGCGATTAGCCGACATGCCAAACAGCGAAGGCATCAGCTCAAATTTGATTGAAGGGCGCGCGTGAGGGTGTTCACTTGGCTACTACAACAGTAACCTCTGCCATCTCTCCCTATTCCGTATCGTCCGGCCAAACGGACATGAACGATGTCATCTCTTCCGGCGGCTCGATGTTCGTGCTTTCCGGAGGTGTGGAAAGCAGCACGACGGTCAGCTCAGGCGGTTTTCTGACAATCAACTCCGGCGGTGCCGGTAGCGATTCACAGATTCTATCGGGCGGTACCGAGTCCGTCTTTGGCACCGAGACGGGCGCCTATCTGTCAAGCGGTGTTGTTGGCGGTTACATGCTTGTCGCCTCCGGTGGGACGGCGACCAGCACCACGATCGATAATGGAGCCGAGCAGGACGTCGGCTCGAGTGGCGGCCCTGGGACGGCGATCAGCACCACCATCGAAAATGGAGGCCAGCAGGACGTCGGCTTAAACGGCGGCACCGGAACGGCGACCAGCACCACGATCCAGAACGGTGGCGTTCAGTTGGTCGGGTGGGGAGGCACCGGGACGGCAATCGATACCACGATCGAGAACGGGGGTTTACAGGACGTCGGCTACTTCGGCGGCACCGCAACAGCATCCAGCACCGTTATCGAGAGCGGCGGTTCGCAGCAACTCGGTTACGACGGCACCGGAACGGCGATTGACACCACGATCGAGAACGGAGGCCAACAAGACGTCGGTGAGAGCGGCGGT
>JASHVC010000352.1 GCA_030039655.1 Xanthobacteraceae bacterium
AGGAGCGCGCCGGGAATCGAACCCATGCCGCCGATGATGATCATCGCCACGTATTGGACCGTCAGATAAAGCGAGAACGCGTCGATCGAAACGAAATTGCGAAAATAAGCGAACAGCGCGCCGGCGATCGTGGTCATGGTCGCGCTGATCATGAAGGCGAGCAGCTTGAAGCGCTGCACGTTGATGCCGAGTGCGCCGGCGACGACATCACGCTCGCGCAACGCCCGCCACGCCCGGCCGGTGCGCGAGCGATTGAGGTTGACGCTCACCAGCAGCGCGAGCGCGGCAAACGCGAGCAGCACGAAATACCAGGCGCGGCCGCTGGTCAGCGTGAAGCCGGCAAGCGACGGGGAATCGATCATGACGCCGGTCGACAGCACTTCCCGCGCCTCGTACTCGCCGCCCAGGTAGACGACGACGAAATGCAGGCCGAGTGTGTTGATGGCGAGGTAAAGCCCGCGGAGCCGTAACGATGGCAGCCCGAAAATCAGGCCAAGCCCGGCCCCGACCACGGCGGCAGCGGGAAGCGTGATCCAGAACGGCGCACCGGCCTCACGCACCAGCACGCCTACCGTATAGGCGCCAGCGCCGAGCAAGCCCGCGGTGCCCAGCGAGATCAATCCGGCAAAGCCGGTGAGCAGCATCAGCGCCAGCGCGCCGATCGAGGCGAGCAACACCTGGTTGGCGAGATCGAGCAGAAACGGAGAGACGACGAACGGCAGCAGCGCCGCTATGGCGAGCGCCGCCGCGAGACGGCGCTTGCGGTCGCGCGTGCCAAACAGAGCGAGCTCCTGTTTGTAGGAAGCCTGCTCGCTCATCTTAGACCCGATCGAGCTGTTCGCGGCTGCCGAACAGACCCCACGGGCGGATCGCCAGCACAATCAGCAACACGAGAAACGGCACCACGTCGGAGAGCAGGGGATTGACGTATTGAATGGCGGCGATCTCGGCGGTCGCGACGATCAGCGCGCCAATCGCGGCGCCGAGCAGGCTGTCGAGGCCACCGACCAGCGCCGCTGGAAACGCCTTGAGGCCGATAGTCGCCATGGTCGATTCGACGCCGGAATCGAGCGACAGCAGCATGCCGGCGAGCGAGGCGGTGAAAGTGGAAAGGCCCCAAGCGAACGCATAGATGCCGTGGAGGCGAATGCCGCGCTGCTCGGCGAGCAGCGGATTCTGCCCGGCGGCGCGCATACGCACGCCCCAGCGGGTGAACTGAAGAAAAACAAACAGGCCTGCGTAAACGATGACCGTCAGCAGCACGATCGCCAGGCTGGCGGCGGAGATCTGCACACCCGGCGCGATGCGCACCGGCGGATTGTGCCAACCGAACGTCGCGCCGGGATAGAATTGCTGGGTAGTCCAGATCAGGATGCTCAGGCCGCGCAGCAGAATTCCGAGCGCAATGGTGATTAGAACAGCCGCCAGCACCGCCTCGCCGGTTAGCCAGCGCATCAGCACGGCGTAGACCACCATACCCATGATGAGGCCGCCGGCCGCGGCCAGGATCAGAGCGAGCAGCGGATTTCCGGAAAAGACTCCGGCGGTGGCGACCAGCAGATAAGCGCCGATCATCATCAATTCGCCGTGCGCCAGATTGAGCACGCGGCTGACGCGATAGATGAGCACGTAACCGGTGCTCACGAGCGCATAGATCGCCGCGAGCACAACGATGTTGGCGACGAGTTGCAGCGACATTCGGGTAAACAACCCCGCGAAATCCGCTCACTCCCGCGTAAGCGAGCGGGCGATGACGAAGCCTTGTTTGCTTCGTCGCCGCGTGTCAATTCGTAACGTCGACCGCAAGCCAATCGCGCAGCCGCACGATGCCCTTTTTGTCCGGATCGTACCGATAGAAGCGATAATACTGCTTGGTGCGGAAATGGTTGTCGGCCGTCCACACCAACGGCCCGCCGCGCAGGCCCTGGGTATCGAGATTGAGCGTCGCCATCGCGGCGTTTATTTTTGCAGCATCGGCTGGCCAGCCGGCTTTGGTGAGAACCTGCTCCAATATGCGACCGCTGATCCAACCCTCAGTGCCATAGGTTGCCGGGAAAGAATACTTGCCGTCCGCCGCAGCCTGGCGGATCTCTTTCTGCACCGGCAGATCGTCCTGAAACAGCGCATTAGTGGTGAAAATCTCGAAGCCGCCGTCGGCGATGCGATTGAGCTCATCCTCAGCCTGGATATGCCCGTAAGCCAGGTATTTGCCCATCCAACCCAGCCGGCGCAGCGCTTCGAACGTCTTCGCTTCGGCCGGCCAGGGCGCGTAGGCGTAGCCCCAGTTCGCGTCGGTGCCTTTTATCTTGGTGGCGTACGGCGTGTAGTCGGCGGTGGCCGGCGGAATGAACTCCTTATCCACCGCCTGCATGCCGGCGTCGGTCGCAACCTTCTCGGCGGTGTCGACGCCTATCCGTGAGATCGGCACCGGGATGCCGATGATGGCAACCTTCACCGGCTCCTTCGAGGTGTCCTTGATCCATTTGACCGCGACCGGAATGTCGACGCTGAAATCGAAACCGGTCGAGCAATAGAGCACCGGATCGGGTTGCGGTGGGTGCGTCTCCTTCGGGCACACCGCGCCAGCGAACCACAGCGGCACGTTGACGCGCTTGGCTTCGGCGATCACCGGCCCATACGTGGAGGAGAAGCTAGAATTAATAAGCAGCTCCGCGTTTTCCTGGCGGACCAGCTTGATGGCGTTGGCCGCGGCCTTGGACGGCTCGGCTTGATCGTCCTCGATCAAAAGGTTGATCCGATGACCATTGATGCCGCCCTTGGTGTTGAGGCGATCCACATAGATCCGCAGCATCTCAATGACCGGCGCTTGGGTAGCGGCGGCGGGGCCGGTCATCGCGGCGGTGATGCCGACGTTGTACGTGTCTTGCGCAGCCGCGCCGCCGAGTGGAAAAACGATTGCAGCGACGAGCGCACCAACACATTTCAGGATCGTCGATGCGCGCATAGTTTCCTCCATGTGCGTTGGCCATTGCGCGGCCTTTGGATGCACGCGACTCTACGAAGCGGCCAGTCCGAACACAATTCTCCCTTATGTCGCTGCCGATCGGGGCGGCTGCCCAACCCGTCCGCGGGCCAACCCGTACCTGCTACCGAAAGCCGAGCGCCTTGCTCGCCAGCGCCGCGCCTTCGACTAGAGAACGTAATTTCGCCCAGGCGATCTGCGGATGCGAACGGCCGCCGAAACCACAATCGGTGCCGGCGATGACGTTCCCCTTGCCGACCAGCTGCGCGTAACGCTGCAGACGTTGCGAGACCAGCTCGGGATGCTCAACCACATCGGTCGAATGGGTGACGACGCCAGGAATGAGAATCTTTCCTTCCGGCAGCGTCACCCTTTCCCACACCGCGACTTCGTGCGCATGGCGCGCGTTGGCGGCTTCGATCAGATACGCCTGCGCCTTGACCTTGAGCATGAGGTCGACGATGCGGTCGAGTTCGAGATCGAAGGCGTGCGGGCCATGCCAACTCCCCCAACACAGGTGATAGCGCACGCGGTCTTCCGGAATGTTGCGCAGCGCGTGGTTGAGCGCCTCGATGCGCATGGCGCAACGGGCGCGGAATGCCTCAAGCCCCATGCCGACGCCAATACGATCCCACAGTGCCGGCAGCCACGCGTCGTCGACCTGCAGAATGAGGCCGGCGGCGACGATTGCCTCGTATTCGACGCGCATGGCTTCGGCGATAGCGAACACATATTCCTCATCGCTCTTGTAGAAGCGATTGCGCCGGTAGACTTCGAGACTCGCGGGCGCCGTGGAGGTGAGGAACACGTCCTCGGTTCCGGCCGTCGCGACCGTCAGCTCGATCTCCTGCTGGAGCGCAGCCTGGCCGATGTAAGCGACCGGCCCGGTGCAAACGTGCACCGGGCGCTTTTTGTCGATCTGTGCGCCCGGCATATAGAACAAAGTGCCGCGCTCGTTGGCGTAGCGATAAAAGTCGGCGAACTCCTCGCGGTCCCTGCCTTGCTCGACCAGCGGTTTGCCTTCGGGCGCCTCGATGTCGCTGAAGCCGCCGAAGCGGGTCAGCATGTAGCGCAGCCAGTCACCACCCTTGGCGTATTCGCCTTCATTGATGATATCGATACCGAGGCGGCGTTGCTGCACCACGATGGCCCCCACATCGTCGGCGAGCCGCGTTTCGTCGCCGGCCGCGATGCCGGCGCCGGGCGTTAGGAACGGCAGGCTGCCCACGTGGGTGGTGAGGATTTTCGTATCGCTGCGCTTCACGGCGGCGCGTGCTCCCGTTACTCTTTGGTTTTCCCGTTGCGCTGTGCGGGTCAGCAAGGTCGCTTCTAGCAGGCGAGGAGGAAGGCGTGAACAAATTCGGCATCGGCCAGCCCGTTCCCCGGGTCGAGGACCCTCGCTTCATCACCGGGCGCGGCCGCTACGTCGACGACATCGACCTGCCGCGCCAATGCTACGGCGTCGTCGTCATGTCGCCTCACGCTCACGCGCGCATCAAGCGCGTGGATACCGCGAAGGCCAAGGCCGCCGACGGCGTGCTCGCCGTGCTCACCGGCGCCGACGTTCTGGCCGACAAGCTCGGCGGCCTGGCGCCGCCCATGCCGGAAGACATGGGCGGCCCTAAAGGCTTCCGCACGGTGCGCTCCATTCTTGTCACTGACAAAGTGCGCGCGGTCGGCGACCGCGTGGCCTTCGTAGTGGCGGAAACGCCGACGCAAGCAAGAAATGCGGCCGAACTGGTCGAAATCGATTACGAGCCGCTGCCGGCGGTCATCGAAGTCGAGGACGCGGTCAAGCCGGGTGCGCCCGCGGTGTGGGACGAAAAGCCCGACAATGTCTCGTTCGCGCTGATGATGGGTAATAAGGACGCGACCGATGCAGCATTCGCCGCCGCCAAACACGTCGTCTCCCTAAAGGTCCGCAACAATCGCATCAGCGCCAACTCGATCGAAACGCGCGCCGCCATCGGCCAGTATCATCCCGACGCCGAGAACTACACGCTCTATTCGACCTCGCAGAATCCGCACGGCACGCGCTCGGCCGTCGCCGGCCAGGTGCTGAAAGTCGCCGAAACAAAACTGCGCGTGATCTCGCCTGACGTCGGCGGCGGCTTCGGCATGAAGCACGGCGGCTACCCGGAAGATGCGCTCGTGGTGTGGGCCTCGCGCCACGTCGGCGGCCGGCCGGTGAAATGGGTCTCGACCCGATCGGAAGCTCTGCTGGGCGACGCTCACGGCCGCGATCAGGTCGTGACCGGCGAACTGGCGCTCGATGAGCACGGCAAAGTGCTCGGTATGCGCGTCAATTCGCTGAGCGCCATGGGCTCGCATGTGTTCGGCGCCGCCATGGTGGTGCCGCTGTTCACGCTGCGCCTGGCGCCCGGCGTCTATCAGATCCCGGCCGTGCATGTGGTGGGCAAGGCGGTGTTGACCAACACCATTCCGCTTGCGCCTTACCGCGGCGCCGGGCGGCCGGAGGCGACTTATCTGATCGAGCAGTTGCTTGACCGCGCAGCGCGCGTCATCGGCATCGATCCGGTCGAGATCAGGCGGCGCAATTTCATTCCGCCTGCCGCCATGCCGCACAAAATCGGCACCGGCATCACCTACGATAGCGGCGACTTCATGCACGTGATGGATGAATGCCT
>JASHVC010000020.1 GCA_030039655.1 Xanthobacteraceae bacterium
CAATCCTCGAAAGCTTTCTGGAAACCGCCGGCGGATTCATATCCGAACGCATAGTCGGTGGCGATCACCACCGCCTTCTTGTAGCCCTGGTCGCAGGCCCATTGGCCAAGCGGATGATTGGGCAACGAGCTCGTCCAGGTCGTGCGGATGAAATACGGATATTTGCTCAGCTGCCGCTGCGTCAGGTCGTCGGCCGCTGCAATCGAGGAAATGTAGACTGTCTTGAGTTCGGTCGACACCGGCGCTAGCGCGTAGCCCTCGGTGGCGAGCACGCCGCCGATGAACATGTCGACGTGATCCTGAAGCACCAGCTTCTTGGCTTTGGTGACCGCCTCGTCGGGCTTGCCCGCCGTGTCCTCGACGATCAAATCGACCTTGGCGCCGCCGAGCATGCCGTTGTGCTGATCGAGATAAAGCTGGAAGCCGTGCAGCATGTCGAGACCGGTCTGCGAGAGAAAACCGGTGATCGGCGTCAAAAAACCGATGCGCAGCTCCTGCTGCTGCGCCGCCGCCGGCGCAAGGCCTGCCGCCAGGGCGAGTCCGAAGCCCAAAAGCGCCAAGCCGCCGCGCGTCGCCATGTTTGTCATGATTTTCACTCCCTCTGTGTTTGACTTCTTGCCTTTCAAGACTGGACGGGTGCCAGGCTTTGCCCGTTCGCCGATTTCGAGTGTGCCGCGCGCCACTGGACGATGCGCGCCGGAATTCCCATCACCCCCATTGGCAGGTACAGAATCGTCAGCACATAGACGCCGCCCAACACATACTGCCACCATGGCACCAGCGTGCTGAGATACTCGCGCAGACCAAACACGATCGCCGAGCCGATGGCGCCCCCAACGAGCGTGCCAGCGCCGCCGAGCACCACCATCAGCAGCGCGTCAACCGACGTCGTCAGCACCACCGTGTCGGGGCTGACCAGCCCGTTGGTGAACGCCCACAGCACGCCGGACAAACCGCCGATTGCGCCGGCGATGATAAAGGCGATGTATTTGTGCAGCCAGGTATTGTAGCCGAGAATCTTCATGCGCAGCTCGCGCTCGCGGATTCCCTCTAGACTGCGGCCGAACGGCGAGCGCACCAGGATGTAGAGCGCCACTAAGGTGACGGAGAAAACGGCTAGCACCAGAAAGAAGAAATTCTGCTCGTCGCCAAGGTCGAAGCCGAAATTCGGCCTGGTACCGACATTGATTCCGTTGTCGCCGTTGGTCAGCGTGTGCCACCGATAAGCCAGTCCCCAGACGCATTGCCCGAGCGCGAGCGTGATCATGAGGAAATAGACGCCAGTGGCGCGCATCGCGAACAGCCCGAAGAACGCCGCCGTGGCCGCCCCGATCATCATGCCGAGCAGGATCACCAGCCAAAAATCCCAACCCAGGCCGAAATGGTATTTGGTGGCAAGGATCGCGCTGAGATAGGCGCCGACGCTGAAATAGGCTGCCTGACCCATCGAGGCGAGGCCGGCAAAGCCGAGCAAAATGTCCACACTCATCGTGAGGATCGCGAACACCAGCGCGCGAGTCGCCAGCAGCATGACGAACGAGGTCGTGTGAGGGACGATATAAGCGAGCGCCGCGAGGACGGCTGCGACCGTGAGGATTTTGGCTGTCTGGCTCATCGCCGGGCCGTTCTCACTGGCGTCCGAACAGGCCGGTCGGTTTGATCGCCAGGATCAGCACCATCGGCGCATAGAGCGTGAAATATGACAGCTCGGGGAACAGTGCCTTGCCGAAATTATCGGCAAGCCCGACCAGCATGGCGCCGATAGCGGCGCCGCCGAGACTACCCATGCCGCCGATGATCACCACCGCGAAAGCGAGCGGCAGCATCTCGAAATCGAGACCGGGATATATGCCGAGAAAGCCGCCGCCGATTACGCCGCCGAGGGCAGCTAGAAACGCGCCCAGCGCGAAAATCAGCATAGAGACGAACGACGTGTCGATGCCGACGCCGCGCGCCATTTGCGCGTCATCGACGGTGGCGCGCACGGCCGCGCCGATGCGGGTCTTCTCTATCACCAGCCATATCGAAAGGCCGATCACCAGCGCCGTCGCGATCATGAACGCGCGATAGAGCGGGAAATACACGCCGCCGATTGCGACGCTGTGCTCCAGCGCGTCCGGCGGATTGATCTCGAAATTGTTGCCGCCCCAGATGTCGAGCGCGGCCTGCTGGAACAGATAGGCAAAGCCCACCGTCAGCAGCACCTGCCGCAGTGGATCGAATCCGAGCGGACGCAAGAATACGCGCTCCATGATGAGCCCAATCAACGCGACCGCGATCGCAGCAACCGGCAGCGACAGCGCCCACAGGCCGGTCGCCCAGATCACCGAAAGCGCGATATAGCCACCCCAAAGAAAATACGAGCCATGCGACAGATTGACGATGCGCATGACCCCGAAGATCAGCGAAAGCCCGCTGCCGATCAGGAACAAGAGCGCGCCGTAGGAAATGCCGTTGAACGTCTGGATCAGCCAAAACTTCACGTTCAGACCCTGCCCTGCCCGCTCGTTCAGCGCTTGGCAGTTTAACCCAGGTCCGGATCGACAGATAGACGACGATGTCAAGCTTGCTTGGACGCGATGCCGCATCGCGCCTGGACCGTTGCGCCAGCACGCGAGAATGACCGTCACTGTGCGGTCACGCCGGCCTCTTTGATGATGGTCGACCATTTGGCCTCTTCGCCGGTATTGTCGGCGGAAGCTCTGACCCTAGTCTGGCGTCGCCACATTGCGATTCCGAAAGACCCGGTCAACGGCAGACGAGAAGTGGCCGCAAGAACTCCATGTTCGGGGTTAGCTCAAGACAAAACCGGGTAGAGAAAATTGCCAAGATTGTAATCGCGGCCATCTGCCAAATTCGGGCTATCGAGCTTACCGGGAAACACCTCGTCGGCGTCGCCAAAGGTGTACTTCGCTCTGCTCGCGAATGTCACCTCCAATATTTGAGGAAACAACAAGTTGCCGATCGCGAGCATCGGTGCGGCATTGTTGCCGTGAACGTGAACAACGGCGAAGCTTTTCGTTAGCTTGTCGAGGACCGAATACGCCCTTGCAAACCATTTATCGTCGGCAACTTGCTCGAAGCCGTGGAATTCACAGACGATCTGCGCAAATTTATCGAGTGTACCTGCTGGCGCGGCGTCGAAGACTGCCCACTCGTCGTGCTCGATATCAATTTTCAACAGCACCGTTGCCGGCTCCGCGAGGGAGCCGTGCCCCAAAGCGGACTCGATGCTTTCGCTATCATTGTCGGCGACAGGTCCGATTTTTCGCCGATTAAAGCGGAAGTTGGCATGCACGGCTGGCGCAGCCGTAACCGTGTGATCGTATTGATGAACGATTATCCCTCT
>JASHVC010000021.1 GCA_030039655.1 Xanthobacteraceae bacterium
CTGCTGGAAACCAGCGTGCCGGGCGTCTTCGTGCGCTTGAGTCCGGGTCAAGCGGGTTGCGTCCGCGGTCGGCGAAGGCAGCATGGCGATTGCTTTCGTGCACCGCTATCTCGCGAATGAGGGGCGGGCGTAGCCCTGTATAAAGGTTATTGAATCCTTTCGTTTTCAGGTTTTCCAAAAAACCGAGCAGTAACAAATATCCTATAAAATCCGCGATCTGATTTGAGGGTGCGCGAGACCTCCGGAATTGCGTATGAGTGACTGGATTCCGGCAATTCGGCAGACCACGACGTATTTGGGCGCCGCGGTGATCGTCATCATTTGGGGCGGCATCTATTTTCTCTCCAACCAGGAGCATGAACGCGCAAACTCCGACGCCATACGTCAGGGCAGCAATCTCAGTCGTGTTCTCGAAGAATACACGAGCCGCGTGGTTCGAAACACTGACAGAGAGCTGCTCGCGTTGCGCCAAGCTTACCAGAAAGATCCAAGCAATTTTGATATCTCATCTTGGCTGGCTGGCACGCACTCAGGGGATGATTTGACCCTGCTTTTTGGTGTCGCCGGTGAGGATGGATTCGTAAAACTGTCAAGCATTGGAACGCCGCCATCCACGCTTTATGTAGGCGACCGGGAATATTTCAAATTTCAACGTGACGCTTCCGCGGATCAGCTCGGCATCAGCGCACCCGTAGTCGGCCGCTCCACCAAAAGAAAGCAGATTGAATTCACGCGGCGCTTGAGTAAACCCGACGGATCATTCGACGGCGTGATCCTTACCTCGCTGGACCTCGTCCAACTCGAAACGTTCTTTAGCTCCCTCGAAATTGGCCACGATGGAATTGTTTCGCTTGTCGGTTACGACGGCGTCATTCGCGCGCAGGGCGGCCCCGATATGGGAGCGCGGAGGCTCGTGGGAGTGTCGATCACCGCCTCGCCGTTATTTCGCGCTTTGCGCGACAACCCGACCGGTTCCTATTGGAATTACTCGGCCGGAAATGCGCCGCTCCAAGGGGTACGCCGCCTCATATCCTATCGTGCGATCTCTGGATTTCCCCTAGTCGCTGTCGTCGGCCTGGCGGAACAAGAGGTATTTGAGCAAGCCAACGAGACCTTGCGAAAATACGCCGTCGCGGGAGTCGTTCTGACTGCTATCGTGTTGATGGTGATAGGACTGGGTGCCTTCCGGCAGGTGCAAATATTAGCTGCCACCACTGCGCTTCACCGTTCCAAGCAATCAACCGAGCAATCCAACCTGCTGTTGCAGACCGCACTGGCGAACATCGCGCACGGCTTGTGCGTGTTCGATCGAGACCAGCGCCTCGTCACCTGTAACAAGCGCTACATGGAGATGTATGGTGTCCCTGATGAATTGGCGAAACCGGGCACGGGATGGCGAACGATTCTCGAAGCCCGCTCCTCTGGCAAAATGTCTCCCGAGGACGCGGAGCAATATGTACTTAGTCGATTGAAGAAAACCACTGAGGGACGCCCCCCTTATGTCGAGAACGAGCAGAGCGATGGCCGCATTTACGCGGTAAACCATCAGCCTATGCTGGGCGGAGGCTGGGTCGCCACCCACATTGACATTACGGCACAGCGCCGCGCCGAACGCTCTTTAGATGAAACCAAACGTTTTTTGGATTCAATCATCGAGAGCATTCCGGTTGGTGTCGTCGTGAAAGACGCGGAAACGCGCAGGTATGTCCTGGTCAATCGCACATTCGAGCAAATGTTTGGCCTACCGCGGAGCAGACTGCTCCGTCGTACCGTATTTGACATCCACAAGCCTAAAGAGGCAGAGCTTATCGACAATGCCGATACAGAAAGCCTCCGGGATGGCGACCGCGTCAGTTACAGGGAAATCGAAGTTGATATCCCGTTGCGCGGCATGCGCACCCAGGCGACCAGTCGCATTGTTGTCAAAAATGACCAGGGCGGCCCCAAATACCTCATTGCCGTTATCGAGGATGTGACCGAAAGGAAGAAGGCGGAGCAGCGTATCGCCTTCATGGCGCATCATGATGCTTTGACCGGTTTGGCCAACCGTGCGGCTTTGGTACAGAGAATAGACGAAGCGGCAGCGCGTCAACGCCGGAGCGCGGAACCCTTCACGGTGCTCCTCTTGGACCTCGACCGCTTTAAACAGGTCAACGACACACTCGGCCATCTGGCCGGCGACGCTATGCTGACGGAGGTGGCCGGGCGCTTAAAATCGCTGCTACGCGAAACGGACGTGCTGGCTCGGCTCGGCGGTGACGAATTTGCCATCATTCAGGCTGGCGGGACCGACCAGCATCAAGCAGCAATGTCGCTGGCGGAACGGATTATCGAGATGATTGGCAAGCCGTTCCACATTGATGGAGGTGACATAACGATCGGCACAAGTATCGGAATTGCCTTGGCGCCCGAAAACGAACCCAACTCGGACACTCTCCTAAAGATGGCCGATCTTGCGCTTTACCGCGCGAAATCGGCCGGACGCAATGGATATTGCTTCTTCGACCCCGAAATGAGCAAGGTCGCCAGTGCCCGCCACGAGATCGAAAACGATTTACGCCGCGCAATTCAACAAAACGAATTAAGGCTCCGCTATCAGCCCATTATCGATGCCAAGACTCAAAAGATATGCAGCGTGGAGGCGTTGGTTCGCTGGCAGCATCCGACAAAGGGCCTGATCCTGCCTGATCTGTTTGTTCCGCTTGCCGAGGAAACCGGCTTGATCGCTCAAATCGGCGAGTGGGTGCTTCACACCGCATGCAAACAGGCCGCCACTTGGCCAGCCGAAGTCAAGGTTGCGGTCAATCTTTCTTTGGTACAGTTTGGAAAAACAAATTTGCCTGACGTGGTGATGCAAGCCCTCGTCGATTCGGGGCTGCGCCCGGAACGACTGGAGCTCGAAATAACCGAGACCGCGCTCATCGAGTCGGCCGCGCAATGCCTGCCCGCGTTGCGCCAGTTCAAGAATTTCGGCATCACGATCGTGCTCGACGACTTTGGCACGGGGTATTCATCGCTTAGCCAATTGGCGATGTTCCCGTTCGACAAAATCAAGATCGACAAATCGTTCATCCAAAATCTGACGAAGCGCGCCGACTGCGCCGCAATCATATCGGCCACGCTCACTCTCGCTCAAAGCCTCAGCATAGAGACAACCGCTGAAGGCATCGAGACGGTCGAACAAAGCCGCCTCTTGCGCTTGGCGGGAGTGACGTCGCTGCAGGGTTATCTGTTCCAGCGTCCCGTCCCCGCCAGCGAGCTCGACTTTAACGGCGTTTACGGAAGCGCGATGATGGACGACGCCGCTTAGGGCGTCAGCCGGGTGACTCCCAAATCGCCACTCGCAATCGCCGCGATCAACGCGCCCGCACGCTCGCCTCGCGTCCAGCCTCAAGCCGTGGATTTCGCCCGCGCCGAGTCCGGGTTACACTCTCCGGCAAAGAGGAACCGGCCTGTCGCTAGTCCTCTTGCAGGTAAAGGAGAACGGCGATGAGCGGCAGCGAACCGAAAACAACCGTCATTCGTAACGGGACGCTGATTGACGGCACCGGCAAGCCGGCGCGGCGCAACGACGCTATCGTTATCGAGGGCAATCGGATCAAGAGCGTCGGCGCTCTGCCGCCGGAAATCACGCTCGATGACCGCCGCAACGTGCAGGTCATCGACGCCGCAGGGCAATGGATCATGCCCGGCATGATCGATGCCCATTGTCATGTCTCCTATGGGTATCCCATCGTCAAAGGCGAGGGCAAAGGCCGCGGCACCACGCGGCCCGAGTTTTCCACCCTCAAGGCGGCGCGCAGCGTACAGACGGTGCTGCGCTCCGGCGTCACCGGCATTTCGGTCCCCGGCGGCACCTGGTTCACCGATGTGGGCGTGCGCGACGCCATCAAGCTCGGCCTGATGGAAGGGCCGCGCATGTACGTGGCCGGCCGCATGATCGTCACCTACGGCTGCATCGAGGATGACGAGCCGTCGTGGGAAGGAACGCCCGACCACTCCATCGGCAAGCTCTGCAATACTGCCGACGAAATGGTCACCGAAGTGCGCCGGCAAAGCAAGCACGGCGTCAACTTCGTCAAGATGGCGGACAGCCGCTCCGGCGAATCACAAATGCTGGCGAAGGATGAGATTGCCGCCGTCGTGGCCGAGGCGCACCGGCGCAATCTACGCGTCGGCATTCACTCACGCGGCGCCGGCTCCACACGCGCCGCGGCGGAAGCTGGCGTCGATTGGATCATTCACGCCGATCTCGCCACCGATCGCGATCTCGACGCTGTGGCCAAGGCCGGCATGCCAATCATTCCGACTGCCACCTTCCTCGCCATGGTGGTCGAGCTCGGCACCAAAGTGGGCGCCGAGCAGGTGCAGCTCGACATTAACCGCATGAAGCGGCACTTCGACCTGCTGTGCGAGCTGATGCACAAGGCGCGCAAGCTCGGCATCAAACTCCTTGTCGGCACAGATACAGGCAACAACACCTTCATGCGTTACGGCGAGGTGCACGCCAAGGAAATCGAGATTTTCGTCAAGTACGGCGGCTACTCGCCGCTTGAAGCCATCTCGGCGGCGACGCGGGATAATGCCTACGCGCTTGGCCTGGAGGGCCGAGTCGGCGAACTCGAAGCCGACAGGCTTGCCGACATCATTGTGCTCGACAGCGATCCGCTCGCCGACATCACCGTGCTGCAAGGCGGCAAGCACCTCACCTACATTATTAAAGACGGCAAGAGCGTCGATCTAGCTCGGGATCAGGCGCTGACCTTCCGCGAGGCGGCGGAATAGAACCGTTGGGCGGGTCTTAGACCCGCTCCTACGCGACCTCGCCGGTTACTGCGGTGCCGCGGATCTGCGCCGTCGAAAGATCAGCGCATCGATGCTGTAGGGGCCGGCGCCGAACGCCACGACGAACAGCATTCCGCCCATCATCGACAGGTGACCATAGAACGAGGCACGTTCGAGGGCGAACGCGTCGCCCGTGAAAGTCCAGTAGGGATGAAAGATGGCGGCGAGCACCGCCGTGTAGAAGAAAAGCGCGAGCGCCGCCAAGCGCGCCAAAAAGCCAATCATCAGCGCAAGTCCGCCCCCGAGTTCGAGGGCGACGGCACCCCAAACCAGCATATCGGCGTGGGGAATTCCATGCTTCTCCATGGTCGCGGTCGTGGCGGCGATGGTGCCGAGCTTCCTAATTCCCGCATACACAAAAACAAGCGCCAAAAGGAAGCGGCCCAGAGGTGGCAGTGGCCTCAACACAGGGTTCATCGAATTTCCTCACATTCGCGATGGTGAGCGGATCGCCCGCACACAACGATACAATGC
>JASHVC010000353.1 GCA_030039655.1 Xanthobacteraceae bacterium
CCTCGCCAGCGCCGCCGACGGTATCCTGCCCTGGCGCGGAAGGCCGGAAATCCTCAAGCGCGGATTGATCGCCCGCGTTCCCCCAATAGGCTTTGAAGAGGTCGGCCCATGAGCTCGCTCGCGCGCATTCCCTGCACTATCGTCACCGGGTTTCTCGGCGCCGGCAAGACGACGCTCATCCGCCATGTGCTCGGCAACGCGCAAGGCCGCCGCCTCGCCGTCATCGTCAACGAGTTCGGCGACGTCGGCATCGACGGCGAAATTCTCAAAGGCTGCGGCAACGCCGCCTGCCCCGAAGAGAACATCGTGGAGCTGGCCAACGGCTGCCTGTGCTGCACGGTGGCCGACGAATTCGTGCCGGCGCTTGACGGAATTCTCGCGCGCGACGGCGTCGAACACATCGTCATCGAGACCTCCGGTCTCGCCTTGCCGAAACCGCTGGTGCAGGCCTTTCACTGGCCAGCGATCAAGAGCCGCGTCACCGTCGACGGCGTCGTCGTCGTGGTCGACGGCGCCGCGCTTGCCGACGGCCGCGTCGCCGCCGATCTCGAAGCGCTGGCCCGGCAGCGCGCCGCCGACACCGCCCTGGCGCACGACGATCCGGTCGAGGAAGTGTTCGAAGATCAGATCGCCTGCGCCGATCTCGTTGTGCTCAACAAGCGCGACCTCCTGGACGATGCCGGCCTCGCCAAGGCGCACGCCGCTATCGCCGGCGCATTACCGCGCCGCGTGAAAGTGATCCCCGTCGCCGACGGCAAGGTGGACGCTGGACTCCTCCTCGGGCTCGGTGTCGCTACCGAGGACGATATTGCGAACCGCCGCACCCACCACGACGCCGAGCAAGAACACGACCACGACGATTTCGACTCATTCGTCGTACCGCTCGGCGAGATCGCCGATCCGGCAGCACTGGCCGCACGCGTTGCGGGGCTTGCGGAAAATTTCGACGTACTGCGAGTCAAGGGTTTTGCGGCCGTGGCCGACAAGCCGCTCCGCCTGCTGGTGCAGGCCGTCGGCGCGCGGGTAACTCACCAGTACGACCGGCCGTGGGGCACCACCGAGGTGCGCCAGGGTCGGCTCGTGGTGATTGGACTCAAGGGACTTGATCGCGCGGCAGTGGCGCGCGCGCTTGCAGGTTAGGTGGCTGAGCTAAAGCGATGCATCTGCTCACGACGACTTCGACCAACCTCGACGAGATTGTCGAAGCAGTCGATCTCGGCCAGCCGCCGGGCGATATCGTCGTGCTCTCGTTCGCCGACAGCGATCTCGCCGCGCTGGCCGCAGCGTGGGAGGCGGAACGCGCGGTGCTGCCAAGCGTGCGTCTCGCGCACTTGCGCGAGCTTCGTCATCCCATGTCGGTCGATCTGTGGGTCGATCGCGTCGGCGCGCACGCTAAGGTCATCGTGGTGCGCCTCCTTGGCGGGCTCGATTGGTGGAAATACGGCATCGAGCGCCTCGCGGCGATGGCGCGCGAACGCAACATCGCGTTCGCGGTGCTGCCCGGCGAAGATCGAGATGATGTGCGGCTTGCGGCGGCCTCGACACTTCCGCACCAGGAGCTCGACGCGCTCCTCGGATATTTTCGCGAAGGTGGCCGCGAAAATTTGCGCGCACTACTCCTTCGTCTTGCGCGACACGCCGGCAGCAGTCTGAAAATTCAACCGCCGCACCCGTTTCCGCGCCAGGCCGGTTATTTGCTGGGAGAAGGCGCGGTCGATTTGGAGCGGCTGATTGCGAGTCTCGGTGCTGGCAAGTCGATCGTCCCGATCATCTTCTATCGCGCCATGCTGCTCGCCGCCGACACGGCGCCAATCGACGCGCTTTGCGCGGCACTGTCCGCGCGAGGCCTTGCTCCGGCGCCGCTCGTCGTCACCAGCTTGAAGGACAAAGACGCCGCAGGCTTTTTGCAGGAAGCATTTGCGCGGCTTTCACCCGCCATCATCGTTACGACGACCGCATTCGTGGCCGGCAGCAATATCGGCGAACCGACGCCGCTCGACGCACCGGGCGCGCCGGTGCTTCAGGTCATCAGCGCAACGACGAAACGCGCCGCGTGGGAAGGCTCGGCGCGCGGCCTTGGAGCTGCCGATCTGGCCATGCACGTCGTGTTGCCCGAGCTCGATGGGCGCATTCTCGCCGGCGCTGTCGCCTTCAAGGATCCGCTTGCACCACAAGACGGCCTCGCCTTCACGGCGCTGGCGAGCCGTCCCGAGCCCGACCGCGTCGCCGCGACCGCCGATCGCATTGCCGCACTCGCGCGCCTGCGCGCCGTGCCGCGTAATGAGCGGCATGTCGCAATCCTGATGCCCGATTACCCCGGCGCCGCAGGCCGCAGCGCCTATGCGGTCGGACTCGATGTGCTCGCCAGCGTGGTCACGTTGCTCGATGATCTGAAGGAGGCTGGCTACGTAGTCAGCGACGCCCTGAGAAATTCACGTGATCTGCTCGATGCACTCGCCACCGGCGGCGCGAAGCTTTCGCTTGAACACTATGAAAACCTGCTTGGCCGCGTGCCGCCCGCTGCCGCCGCGCGCCTGCGCAACACATGGGGCGCACCGGCGGATGATCCCGGTGTCCGCAACGACGCTTTCCATTTCCGCGCCAAACAATTTGGCAAGCTTTGGGTCGCGCTGCCGCCCGACCGCGGACGCAATGCGGAGCGGCGCGCCGACTATCACGATCCGCTGCTGCCGCCGCGCCATGCCCTCGTGGCGTTCGGTCTATGGCTGCAACACGTGGCGAAAGCCGATGCGATCGTTCACATGGGCGCACACGGAACATTGGAATGGCTTCCCGGCAAGGCGGTCGCGCTCACATCAGAATGTTTTCCTGAGATCGTCACTGGTCCGCTGCCGGTGATCTATCCTTTCATCGTCAGCAATCCGGGCGAGGCCGCGCAAGCCAAGCGCCGCATTGCCGGCGTGACCATCGGCCATCTGCCGCCGCAGCTTGTCGCCAGCGAGCTTTCGGGCGATGCCCGTGAGTTGGAACGCCTTGTAGACGAATACGCTCAGGCCGACGGGCTCGACCGCCGCCGCCGTCAACAACTGGCGCGCCTTATCGTCGAGGCTGCGCAACGGACCGGATTGGCGCGCGAAGCAGGCGTTGGCGGTGCGGCCTCGTCCGATGATGCGCTACGCCGCATCGATGCTTGGCTGTGCGATCTGAAAGATCTCGCCATCAAGGATGGCCTGCACGTGTACGGCCGTACTCCCCTAGGCGTGGACGATCCACTCTGGCAAGCGAGCGCAGCCGCCGAACGCGCTTCTTTGCTCGCCGCGCTCGACGGACGACGCGTCGCGCCAGGGCCGGCAGGGGCGCCGACACGCGGGCGGCGCGACGTGTTGCCCACCGGCCGCAATTTGTTCACGGCCGATCCGCGGACCTTGCCGACGCCGACCGCCATGGACTTCGGCCGGCTCGCGGCCGACGAAGTCGTACGTGCCCATTTGCAGACCCACGGTGAAATGCCACGCGCCATCGTCATCGACCTCTGGGGCAGCGCGACGTTGCGTACCGGCGGCGAGGAAATCGCGCAAGGTTTTGCGCTCATGGGCTGCCGGCCGATCTGGGAGCCAGCGAGCGGACGCGTGACCGGCGTCGAAGTGCTGCCGACCGCCGCCATCGGCCGCGCCCGCGTCGATGTCACTTGGCGCATCTCCGGACTGTTTCGCGATCTCTTCCCGGCGCAGATCGCTCTCATCGATGCGGCCGTGCAAGCGGTCGCCACGCGCGAAGAAGACGATGATGAGAATCCGCTCGCCAATGCACGACACATTGGCGGAGCCCCTCGACTGGATCGCATCTTCGGCAACGCGCCGGGGACCTACGGCTCCGGCGTCGAAGATTTGCTCGACCGCGGTGCAGAGACTGAGGACGTCGGCAACGCTTACCTCGCGGCGGCCTCGCATCGTTACGGCGGCGCAACCGGAGACGGCGAGGCCGCGCCCGGCGCTTTCGCCCAACGCGTCAGCACCGCTGATCTTCTGGTGCACCCGAGCGACGACCCTGGCCGCGATCTTCTGGAAGGCGCCGAGGATGCCGCCTTCGTGGGCGGCTTCGCCGCAGCCGCCAGGATGCTTGGGCGCGCGGCCGATCTGGTCATGCTTGACGTGACCGATCCGCATCGTCCGCGCGCGCGACCCCTCTCGGCAGCGCTGGCGCGCATCGTGCGCGCCCGAGCGATCAATCCGCGCTTCATAGCCGGGCAAATGCGCCACGGCCCGCGCGGCGCCGCCGAATTCGCCGAAACCGTCGATCGCCTCGCCGCATTCGCGGAAACGACCGGCGCCGTGAGCAGTGAATTGTTCGATCTGCTGTTCGATGCCTATGTGGCCGATGCTGACGTGCGCGACTTTCTGCTGCGCGAAAATCCGGATGCGGCGGCGGCGATTGCCGAGCGGCTCGACAATGCGCGCCGCCGAGGTCTTTGGCATCCGCGCCGCAACGATGTCGACGCGGGGTTCGCGGCGCTCAAGGCGGAGGCCGTGGCATGACCGCTCTTGCGACAGCCTCTCCGCTTCGCCGCGGCGCTTGCCCCGGACTCTCGGCCCCAATGCCGACCGGCGACGGATTGCTGGTGCGACTTCGTCCGATCGGCACCGTTTCGCTTGCAGCATTCAGGGCGCTGTGCGCAGCGGCGCGGCAATACGGCAACGGCGTCGTTGAGATCACCGCGCGCGGCAGCCTCCAGGTGCGCGGATTGAGTAGGGCTTCGGCGCCTCGATTTGCGGAAACCATCAGGTCGCTGGATATCACGGCGGAAGATGGCGTTCCCGTCATCGCCAACGCCCTCGCCGGACTCGATCCCTATGAACTGATCGACGCCGGCGCCCTTGCGGCCGATTTACGCCGTGCGCTTGCCCGAACCTCGCTCTCCAGCGGACTCGCGCCAAAAGTCTCAGTGGCGATCGATGGCGGTGGCGCGCTCGGACTTGAAAGCCTCTCCGCCGACATTCGCCTTTGCGCGCGAAGCGCAAATGGTGATGTCACGCTGGACGTTTCCGTCGGCGGCGACACTGGAAGTGCGGTCCCTCTTGGCATGGTCGCGCCGGCGAATAGCGTCGGAGCCGCTGTCCGGGTGCTTGAAGTCGTCGCACGGCGCGGGCGTGCGAGTCGTGCGCGCGACGTTCTCACGGCCGAGGGAATTGAACCATTTCGTGAGCCCATCAGAGAATTGCTGTTAACCTCCGCTCGCCCCCGCGAAAGCAGAGACCCAGCGCTGGATTCCCGCTTGCGCGGGAATGAGCGGAAAATAGCGATTGGCCTCCATTCGCTGCGCGATGAGACATACGCGCGCGGAAGCAGCCTCGCTTTCGGCCATTCCGACGCGACGACGCTGGAGCGATTGATCGACGCTGCCGAAGCGGCCGGTGCACACGGCGTGCGCATAGCCTCGGGCCGCACGCTCCTTGCCGTCGGCCTCACGCGCGACTCGGCTACCACCTTCGCAGCCGCCGCCGAACGCCTCGGCTTCATCACGCGCGCCGACGATCAACGCCTGAACGTCGTCGCCTGTGCCGGCGCGCCGGTCTGTGCCTCCGCACATATTGCGGCCCGCGCCACGGCGCCCCACCTCGCCGACATCGCCGTTCCCTATCTGGACGACTCATTCAAGATTCATATCTCCGGCTGCGCCAAGGGTTGTGCGCATGCCGCACCCGCGGCGCTTACCGTCGTCGGC
>JASHVC010000354.1 GCA_030039655.1 Xanthobacteraceae bacterium
GAGACCGCCGGACGTGTGGCGCGGCTTGCCGGATCGCTCCGCGAACGCATGCGCCTCATACCAGGCGATCGCGTCGCCATCGCGGCGAAGAATTCGCCCGACTATTTGGAATTGATGTACGGCGTCTGGCACGCGGGGCTCGCGGCAGTGCCGGCCAACGCGAAACTGCACGGCCGCGAGCTCGCCTACATTCTCGAGCACTCAGGCGCTCGCGTTTGCTTCGCCTCCGACGGCATCGATGGCGAGATCGCGCTGCACGCTCCGGCGAGTCTGGAGCGCCTGATCACGATCGGCGGTGCCGAATACCAAAAGTTGTTCTCGGCCGAGCCGGTCGAGGTGTGCCCGCGCGCGGGCGATGATTTGGCCTGGCTGTTCTACACGTCCGGCACTACGGGCCGGCCGAAGGGCGCGATGTTGACTCACCGCGTGCTCGCGGCGGCGAGCTTTGCGCTGGCCGCCGAGGTTGATCCAATCGCGCCTGGCGATGCGCTCCTGCACGCGGCGCCCATGAGCCATGGTTCCGGCCTTTACATGATGGGAACGCTCGGCCGTCTTGGAGTCAACGTCGTGCCGGAGTCCGGGGCGTTCGACGCGGAGGAGAACTTTCGTCTGTTTGATGCCTGGCCGCGCAGCTCGATGTTCGCCGCGCCCACGATGGTCAAGCGGTTGGTGGAGTGTGGTGCCGAATGCGATCCGGACCATATCAGAACGATCATTTGGGGCGGTGCGCCCATGTATGTGGCCGATGCGCTCGCTGCGATCGACCGGTTCGGCCCACGTTTTGCGCAAATCTACGGTCAGGGTGAAAGCCCAATGACGATCACAACGCTCTCCAAGCAGGAAATCGCCGACCGCAATCATCCGCGCTGGGCTGAGCGGCTCGCTTCGGCGGGGCGTCCATTTTCCTGCGTGGAGGTTAAGGTCGCCGACGGCGACGATCGCGCGCTCCCGCCCGGCACGGCGGGCGAAATCCTGTGCCGCGGTGACGTGGTGATGCCAGGGTATTGGCAGAACCCTGAAGCATCGGCCGCAACGCTCAAAGGCGGCTGGCTGCACACCGGCGACGTCGGCGTCTTTGATCACGAAGGCTATTTGACACTAAAGGATCGCTCCAAGGACGTGATCATTTCCGGCGGCTCGAACATTTACCCGCGCGAGGTCGAAGAGATTCTTCTCGAACACGCTCGGGTGCGCGGGGTGTCGGTGATCGGCCGGCCCGATCCGGAATGGGGCGAGGTCGTCGTCGCCTATGTGGTTGGCGATGCCAATCGGCGCGACCTTGATGCGCTCTGCCTTGACCGAATCGCGCGCTTCAAGCGGCCGAAGGACTACGTCTTCGTCGAGGCCCTGCCCAAGAACAATTACGGCAAGATCCTCAAGACCGAACTGCGCAAACGCGACGCCAGGCTGGCGAAAGGGAACGGCTGACGGGGCCGATGTGGCTCGGCCTGCATGCCCTTACTCCGGCACGCGGCCCTTCACCGCGTTGGCGAAGGATTCGTACGTGATGGTTCCGTCGGCGGCGGTCGGCAAGTGGTCGCGCAACCGCGCCTTGAGGCCTTCGATCTCGGACGGCGACATTTTGCGGATCGCGAGGCCAGCGGGTCCCTCCGGCACTCGGTATGACTCCCAGAAATCGTCGAAGCCCGCATACGCAACCGGAATGCGGATGACGCGCGTTTCGATCGATTGCAGGCCGGCCTGCTCCCACAGTTTTTGCATGGCCTCGCGCCGAGTCACCTCGACGCCCGGCATCGTCGCCGTGACGCCGAGGGATTTCAGGGCCCGATACATTGGTGCGACCGGAATGCCGCCGGCCGGGAGATCCCACATGTAGGTCGCGACGGCGCCACCCGGGCGCACCACGCGCATCATCTCGCGCGCCGCCTTGAGCGGGTCGGGGATGAAGCTGATGGCGAGCGCCATGGCGGCGGCGTCAAAGCTGCGGTCGTCGTAAGGCAGAGCCTGCGCATCGCCGACACGAAACTGTGCCAGCTTGGCGCCGGGCCGCGTGCGCGCATAGTTGAGCTGGCCTTCCGACGGGTCCACTGCGTTCACCGCGGCGGGCTTGCAACGCGCGATCAGAACCTCGGTGAACGCGCCGTTGCCGCAGCCGACGTCAACCCAGCGCAAACCCGGCGGCGCCGCGATCCAATCGAGGAATACTTCACCGACCAAGCGGCTCCAGCGTCCCATGCGCCGTTCATAGGCGGCGCCATCGGTAAACATGGCGGCTTCGCTCATCGCGCATCCTTTCGCTGTCATCGTCGCGCGTTACAACGTAGAACGTATTGAACTCCGGCGATCGCGATCTTGCAAACGAGAGAATCGAAATCTGTGTGGTGAGCGGAGACAAAGCCGGCATCACCGGTTTGGACTCAGCGTTAACGGCAATTTCACGCCATTTGGTAAGATTGTGTGCATGGAAGCGTTGTATCGGTGTAACGGAGCGCGGCGGTAGGCGGCGCGCATTTGCAAGTCGTGCGCGCCATAGTATTAGATTGAACATGACGCCGCAGCCGAATCCCGACATTCAACGATTGACGCTGCACATCGCCATCCTCAGCTTTGCGTCGGCGCTGTCGAGCATTTTCTCGGTGGTGTTTCTTGTGCGCGCCGGGCTCACGCCTGCGCAGATCTTCCTTGCCGCTGCTGCGATGGTCGCCGGGCGGTTCGTCCTCCGCCCCGTCGTCCTGGTGTGGGCACCCGTCATGGGCCTTCGGCGCGCCCTGATCGTGGGTGTTGTTCTCAGTGCGGTGTCAACGCCAATGCTCGCGCCTGTGCACGGGCTCGGGTTCGCGCTCGCGGCCTATCTGGTCGTCTGCGCGCTGAGTCAGGCGTTCTATTGGACCTGCTTCCACGCTTTCTTCTCAGCGCTCAGCGATGCCGATCGTCGCGGAAGTCAGGTCGGGCTCTGTCAGGCGCTTGGCGCGCTGGGAGGCCTGTTCGGCCCCGCGATTGGCGGCGTCTTGCTGACGCAGCTGGGGCCATGGGCCGACTTCGGGGTCGGGTTCGCGATCATGCTGTTGTCCGTCTTGCCGATCCTTCGCGTGGCCGAGCCTCGCATCGATCGCACGATGCCGGATGGCGCCTACGCGGCTGCTAAGAATGGCGCGCTGATTTATTTCGCGGATGGGTGGATGCAGGTGGGTTTGTCGACGGCCTGGAGCATGGTGATGTTTCAGGGCCTCGGCAGCCGCTACGATAGTTTCGGTGGAACGCTGTCGCTTGCCGGTCTTGTCGGCGCGGCGGGCGGTATGGTGCTCGGCCGCTTCATCGACAAGGGGCATGCGCGTCGTGCGCTGTGGCTCAACGCCATTATCCTCGCGATTTGTATCGTCCTGCGGGCCGTCACGTTCGGCCACGTGGGCGCCGTGATCGCGGTCGCGGTCGCCACCACTTTGTTCAGCGGGCTTTATGTGCCCTCCTGGCTGACGGCGGTTTACAACGAGGCGAGGATTTCGCCGTGCGTGCTGCGCTATCAGTTCGCTGGCGAGTGTGGTTGGGATGTGGGCGGCGTGCTTGCGGGCGGGATCGCGGCGGCCATGTGTTATTGGGGGCTGCCGGTGGATGCCGTGATTTTGCTGGCGCTGCCGATGGTGCCCGTCCAAGCGTTTCTTCTGGAGCGCTCCTACGCGCTGCAATCTCCCGCCGTCCTGGGCGCGGCGGAGGGCTACGCCGCGGCTGAAGGCCAGGTACCCGTTGGAAGCGCGGGCGCTTGAGGCCCTCACAATCAATTTAATCTGACGCCGCTGGCATTCGCCTGCCTTCCATTCGACGAAATCTCGCCTGCTGATTGTGCTGCACGTTGGCACATCAATGTCCCAGGGAGAAACAACTATGAGGCGCACTGTCTCCGCTTGCGCAATACTCGCACTCTTTGCCGCCGCATTTGTTGCGCCGGTCGAAGCGCAGCAGACATCATCGGAGCGACAAGCAAACATCATCGTGGCCGGAGAAGGCACCGTCAGCGTTGCGCCGGACTATGCCGAGATCACAGCAGGCGTGACCACCAAGGCAAAGACCGCCAAAGAGGCGGCCGACGCGAACGCGAAACTGATGACCGCGGTCATCGCGGCGCTTGTGGATGGCGGCATCGCCAAAAAGGACATCCAGACGTCGCAGTTTTCCGTCCAGCCGGTCTACACGACGCAGGCGAATACCGAGCCGAAACTGACGGGCTTCAGCGCCTCCAACCAAGTTGCGGTCACGATCCGCCAGATCGACAAGGTTGGCGAGATCGCCGACCGCTTGGTCTCGGCCGGTGCGACCAACATCGGCAATTTGGCATTCCTGCATTCAGATATGTCAAAGCTGCTCGATCAGGCCCGCGAAGCCGCCGTTGCCGATGCGCGGCGAAAGGCCGAGATCTATGCGCGCGCTTCGGGCGTCACGCTGGGTCGCGTCGTCTTGATCAATGAAAACTCCACATACGCGCCAGTTGCCAAGATGGTCCGTAGCGCGGGATTCGCAGCGGCGGCGCCAATTGCAACTGGCGAGGACACACTGCGCGTAGAGATCACGGTTGGTTTCGATATCGCGCACTAGCGCGGCCGTCATGCGTGCGCGAACATTGCGATAAGGATGTCGTCGCAGTAGCGTCTTTGTAGAAGTTGATTGCCGGCAATTAACGGAGGGCTCAATGGCGCGCATCCGCCATCTCGCGATCCTGACTGAAGACGTCGACCGGCTGGTTAAGTTCTACACGAACTCATTCGGGCTCAAGATCGTCAAAGGAGTCGGGACGGCAACGTATTTGACCGACGGCCATATCAATCTGGCGATCATTCCGATCGGCCCGGAACGCGAAATCGAGGGCAACCATTTGAAGGAAGGAATCAATCATTTCGGCTTCGAGGTGGAAAACGTCCCCGAT
>JASHVC010000355.1 GCA_030039655.1 Xanthobacteraceae bacterium
CCACAACGCGCGCAAGACCTTGGCTAATCCGGAGGTGCTGCAGCTTCCCGACCGGCAAGAGGGCGTGCGCACCTTCGACATTGGCGAAGATTGAAGCGGATCGCTTTCGCCCGCCGACGGAGAGGCTAGGCGTCCCGCGCGTCGTGCGCTGTCCGGATGCGCTTGTTGTAGATGGTTTGGCTCAGCCCAAACAGGTCCCAACGCGTCAGGTAGGCGAGCAGGAAAGGGTGACAGCCCCATTCGTAGAGCCGAACCACGTCGCCTTCGAGTAGCGCTTTGCGCTCGTCCGCGGTGAGATCGCGCGAGGCGATCGCGGCGGCTGGATCACGTTTGAGCGCCTCGCGGAAGGCGAGATCGTGCAACGCGTCGCGGCATAGTTTGTTGACGGCATAGACGCTCACGGTTCCACCTGCCGTTTTAGTTCCATCGCCAGACGCCGAAGGCGTGGCCGTGTCCGGCGTGGGGCAGCATGGCGGTCGGTTTGCGCGCGCCGATCACGCCGAGCATGGCAATCCAGTTGAGAAGTTCGCCGCCAATGTTGCCGGCGCGCTGCATGCGGGCAAACGTGGCGGCGTCGAGCAGGTCGTCGACCCGCGCTTGGGACAGCAGCACCTGCACCTGATTGGTCCACTCCGGATCGGGAAACCCGGCGGCGCGATCGCCGGGCGGGACTCTGGGTCCGCCGATTTCCAGGGAAAAGCTGCCGCTGCCGATCACCGCGACGCGCAACGGCTCCGGCCAGCTCTCCACCGCGGCGCGCACGGCTTCGCCGAGCGCATAGCAGCGCCGCGCCGTCGGCAACGGCGGGGCCAGTGCGTTGATGAAGATCGGCAGCGCCGGGATTTGCATCTTCGGCGTCAGGAAGTGCAGCGGCACCATGACGGCGTGGTCAACGTCGAAATCCTGCACCAGTGAGATATCGAAGCCGTGCTCGAGCGCGGAGGCGCGAATGTGGGCTGCAAGCGCTCCCGGCACCGCCACTTTGTAGTGTGGCATCGGGGTCTGGTCGTTTGGCCCCGCGGTCATCTCCGTGATGCCGATCGCGAAGGTGGGAAAATTGTCGAGAAAGAACGTGTTGAAATGATCGTCCGTGAATACGATCAGCGCATCGGGCGCGACCGCGGCCACGTGTTCGGCGACTTCTGCGTAAAGGCGAGCTGTTTCGCTGTTTGATCCCTCGCGCGCAACTTGGGCGGGAAAAGCTGGCGCGTGCGGCACGCCAAAGGCGGCGACGATCTCAGCCATCTCATTCGTCCTCTACCCTAATATGGGATGCTCTCGGTCTTGCATGAGACTTGCGAAATTATCCTACGGCGGTTCGCTGTGAAACTGCACTGCACTGAATGGTGCACCTGACAATATTCCTAAAAATAGCAGCGCGTGAAGCGCAACATCCCGCCGCGAAAGCTCCGACGGATGCATGCAATGAACGGCAAATACGCGTACGCAACGTCAACCGGTGCCAATGGGCACCGGTTGACGTTATTGCGCTGCAAAATTGAGTTGCTGATTAGTTCAGGAACGGGAATCGAGCGAGAGCCCGATGCTGAACGCCTTCTGACGAGTCGCCCCTTCCGTCCTCTTCAACTTTTTGGCGATACGCGAAGCCGGGGTCTTCCTTTTCGCCATTGTCTTCAGCTCACGAACTTCGCCTGAAGTCCACGCCCGCCGCTTCTTCGCTCTCTTAGCCATAGAACCTCCCTTTCAAAGCAGACGACTTGTATCCCTTGTGGGAACAAAAGAAAAGCCGAAAGACGGGGTGGAGAACATGTTTGTTGCACGCGACCGCCTGACGGATTGGACCACTAATACGATCTTGTTAGGTTCCTCTTTAACAAGATATGGCGAGGGAAGCAAATATTTCTTCTATACACCACCAGGACAATTTTGCCGTTGCGATCGATCTGTTCCGGTTGACTGACGGTATAGGCGTGTTGATAAGATCAAAAAGCGTCCAAAAATGTCGTCTGTCGCCTTGGAAGACCCCGGCTTACGTTGTAACAAATACACGCACAAATTTTACTCGTGGTGCCATCGAACAAAATATTGTCCGCCGGCCTGGATTGACCTGTAAGCGTCATCAGCAGACGATTCGACCCTTGCTTTGATGATCTCGGGCGTAGCCCGAAGGCAATCGGTTCCGAATTCATAAGCGGTTCAGGCGTTGCCGGAACTCTGCGGTTGGCGACATTTTTCGGTCCCATTGCTTGGTAGGATGGTTTCAACGAAACTCCTCGGCAATTGCCGATTCGGGAGGATTTTATGACGATTTTTGGACGTGCCTTCTGGGTCAGCATCGCCGCCGTTCTCGCACTGAACCTCGGGCTATTTTCTGTTCACGCGGAGACGCGCTTCGCACTGGTGGTCGGCAACGATCAATACAGGGTCGGCAAGCTTGCTACGCCTGCCAACGACGCCGGACTGGTCGCCGACGCCTTGCAGGCCGCGGGATTCACCGTCACCGGCGCCGCGAACCTCGACCAGGTCACGCTGCGGGAAACGATCCGCGAATTTCTCGATGAAGTATCGGCCGCCGGGCCCGATACGGTGGCGCTGGTTTATCTTTCCGGGCTTGGAGTGCAGTACAACGGCGACAATTTTTTTGTTCCGGTCGATGCCGATCTTGCGCGTGACGTCGAAATTCCACTGCAGACTATCCGTGTCGCTGATTTCGCCCAGCCGCTCGCCGCGCTGCCAGCGCGGGTGAAGATCGTTATTCTGGATGCCGCGCGGCAAAATCCGTTCCCACGCGGCGACCAGCCATTGGCGAGTGGGCTCGCGCTGGTTGATCCTGCTCCCGGTATGGCGGTCGCCTTCAATGCAGCGCCAGGCACGGTCGGTCCAGATGAACCAGGGCCCTATGGGGCCTATGCGACGGCGCTGACAGAAATGATCGGCTATGGCGGGCTTCCGTTCGACGATCTTTTTGCTCGCATTCGCCTGCGCGTCAGCAATCTCACGCAAGGCGCCGAGATCCCCTGGTACGCTTCTCAGATCGGTGGGCCGTTCTTCATGACGGAACGCGCACCGGACGCACCGCCGCCGCCCAACATTCTGCCGGTCGTCGACATCCGCAACAGGCCGCTGCGCGATTTCGCCAGCGTCGACGATGCCTACGCGGCGGTGCTGGCTCTGGATACGATCGAAGGCTACGAGCAATTCCTCTCGATCTATTCCTACAGTCCATACAGCCAGCGTGTCGCCGCGATGCTCGCCGTGCGGCGCGAGGAGATCGTCTGGCGGCGTTGCGTGACGTTCGACACGCCGCAGGCCTATTGGTCGTATCTGCGCCGCTACCCGAATGGTCCGCATTCGTGGGATGCACGCCGCCGTTTGGCCATTCTGCGTGCGGAGCTCGATCCGCCGCCGCAATTCGCGTTCGTCGACTTTGGCATGCCGCCACCACCACCTGCGGAGCTGGTGTTCATCGATCAGCCGATCCTGATTTTTGCCGGCCCCGGCTGGGCGCCGCCGCCGCCACCTCCGCCGATTTTCCTGCCGCCGCGCCCGCGCGAATTTGCGGTCTTGCCGCCTCCGCCGCCGCCGAGCGGACGTTTCGGTCTCCCGGTGCCCAGGGCGGCCGTCGTCCCGGTGTTTGTGAAGCCGCCGCCAGCCGTCGTGGTGCGGCCGACTCCCGGCGCACCTGCGGGTGCACCCGGAGCGCGTCCGAGAGTTCCGGTCTCGTTGCCGAATGCCGTGCAGCATGCGCCCGCTACGCCTGGCGCCACACCGGCAATTCACGCGCCCCCACCGGCAGCGGGAGCACCCGCCGCGCCGGCGCTTCGCACACCGCCGATCGGAGCTCCGGCAACGCCACCGGCTGCAGCTCCGGTAGCTCCGCCGCCGAGTGCTGCCATTAGGCCCGCACCGCCTCCGCCGCCTCCTCCCCCCGCGGCTGCTCCGGCCGTGGTGAAGCCTGCGCCTCCGCCGCCTCATCCTTCAGGGCCAACGCCAGCGCTAAAGCCGGCGCCGCCGCCACCGCCGCCTCATACGCCGCCGCCGACACCGGCGGTGAAGCCCGCGCCGCCGCCACCACCACCGCCGCATCCAGCGGCTCCAGCTGTGGCCAAGCCCCCACCACCGCCACCGGCCAAGCCGCCGCAGTGTCCGCCTGGCAAGCATCCGACGCCGGAGGGATGCAAATAACTCGCGGATGGCAATGACTGACAAAAAGCGGGCCGGCGACCCAAGGTCGCCGGCCCGCACGTTTTCACGCGCCTGCACTAACGATTGTGCAATCTCTAGCTGCTATTCTGGTGGGCAAGGGATGCGTGATGAAAATGGTTCTCCTGAGTCTTGTCTTTGGTGCCGTTTGTGCGATGGGAGCCTGGGCGGCGATGTCCGCACATGCGACGATCAACGAGATCGTGCGGCGCGGTGGCAGGCCGTTTCCGCCCGGAGAGCCGTAAGCGGCGGCCGGCTCCATGCGGACCGCCATTGTTTGTTCTTTAAGCTTAATGTTGCTGAGTGCCGCCGCGAGCGATGCCACCGCGCAGATGCCGGCGATGGTCTGCCACGGCGCGCAAAGGCCCGGACAGATCGCTGAGCTTCTGTTCGGTCGTGACATCGGCAATCATATAGGGGTGAGCGAGGGGGCCTGGACGCGTTTTGTGGCGCGCGAAATCACGCCGCGTTTTCCCGACGGCCTGACCGTTTCCAACGCGATCGGCCAGTGGCGCGATTCCGCGAGCGGCAGAACAGTACGCGAGCCATCGAAGCGCGTAGAAGTCGTGTTGCCGGGCCATGCCGACGACGAGGC
>JASHVC010000356.1 GCA_030039655.1 Xanthobacteraceae bacterium
CCGAGCGCCTCGATCTTAGCAAACGAATCTCTTGTTTGCGTTGCATCGCCGGCGTGACCGCTCGAGCCGACCCAGATCGCACCCGATTCCTTGACCATCGGAATCAGCGCTGAGGCGAGTCCGCCAGCGATTGGCTCATCAGTTTTTGCCCGCGCGACGCGGTTGGAAACGACGACGACAGTCACGGGGATTTCTCCAGTTGGCGCGTGGAATTAACCCTTTCGACGCTCTTTGGTTCCTGCAGTGCCGCAAATGCGGCCAAAACGCCCATAAAAACAGGAAAAACCGCGACTTTTTGCCGATTTCTACGGAATAACGGTTCGCAGTTGCGAGAATCAGCGGATGAAACCGCTTGTTCTTTCAGGATTCGTTGTACGCCGTAGTGGAAAGCAAACTGACTTCCGCGTGACGCGAATCAAGACGCGTGTGTTGCACAATAATAGGAACGTCTGATTCAAAGACAGAGGAATAATCGGTGTCGCGCGGAATCGGCGCGGGATCTTTGAGATCGTTGAAGCGAAGATGCAGCGTGCGCCGCGCCCCTACGGTGACGCGATAGGGACCGATGGCTTCGCGGTCGGCAAAAAATACCGTGATTCGCACATGCGCATCCTCGTCGGCGGCGTTGAGGATGCAGGCGGTTTCGTGAGAAATCAGAGCGCGGTCGGAAAATGAGCTTTGCGAAGGAATATATCCTTCAGCGATAGCCCAGCGCTTTCGTCCAATGGGATCCATTTCGTTGCCCCGCGCAAAAATTTTGCCAACGACTAAACGACGTTCGCCCTACGCCTCAAAACTGCCAACGCAAAGACCTACGGCTCGGTTCCCAGAGTGGAACCTTATGGACGACCAAGTGTTTCTCAATATGGCGCTTTCTGTGGCGGTTTTTAGCCTCTGGGGCGGAGGCAACGTCAACCACAAAGTCTCGATCGAGAGATCGAACAGTCGCGGAATAAAATAATGCGCGCCCTTACTGTCGCGCCACATGTCGCCAATTCAGCGTCTCTCGAAGACATTGCGGAGCCGCCGCGATCAGACGGAGCAGTGCTGGTGCGCACGCTGGCACTCGGCGTCTGTGGCACCGACCGGGAAATTGTCCGCGGCTCTTACGGCTGGGCGCCGGCAGGCCAGAAACGATTGGTGATCGGCCATGAGTCATTGGGACGAGTGCAGGAAGCGCCGGCTAATAGCGGCTTCGATGTCGGCGATCTCGTTGTTGGCATCGTGCGCCGCCCCGACGCGGTGCCTTGCTCGGCCTGCGCGGTCGGCGAATGGGACATGTGCCGCAACGGCCTTTACACCGAGCGCGGTATCAAAGAGCGAAATGGCTTTGGTTCGGATCGTTTCCGTATTGAGCCGGAGTTTCTGGTTAAGCTCGATCCGTCGCTCGGCGCCGAAGGTGTATTGGTCGAACCGACCAGCGTAGTGGCCAAAGCGTGGGATCACACCGAGCGCATCGGCCGACGCGCCCGCGGATGGCAGCCGAAAGCTCTATTGGTAACCGGCGCGGGTCCTGTCGGCTTGCTCGCGGCGTTGCTCGGAGCGCAGCGAGGGCTCGACATTCATGTGCTCGACAATCGGGAGAGCGAGGAAAAGCGATTGATCGTTCGCGAGCTCGGCGGCACTTTTCACTTGGGTGAACCCTCCGACCTCAACGGCCTCGAGCCCGATATCGTCATGGAGTGCACCGGCGCACCGATTGTCGTGCGCGACGTGCTCGGACGCACGGCGTCGAGCGGCATCGTATGTTTGGTCGGCGTGAGTGCGCCGGGCCAAGCCTTCGACCTCGACATCGGTCTCCTCAATCGCACCATGGTGCTCGACAATGAGACGGTATTCGGCAGCGTCAACGCCAACCGCAAGCATTATGAGGATGCAGTCGACGCACTGCAGAAAGCCGACAAGGCGTGGCTGGCGCGCCTGATCACGCGGCGCGTGCCGGTCGAACAATGGACGTTGGCCCTCGAACAGGAGCCCGACGACATTAAAGTCGTTGTCGATTTTTCCTGAATTGTTGAACCCGGATGCAATCCTGAAATCGCGATTATGCCCTAGCCACCATATCTGCAACCACCATGTCCACACGGATCGAAGACTACGCACTGATCGGTGATTGCCGGACCGCCGCTCTTGTCGGCCGCGACGGGTCGATTGATTGGCTGTGCTGGCCGCGCTTTGATTCGGATGCCTGCTTTGCCGCGTTGCTGGGCTCGCGCGAGCACGGCCGCTGGCTGATTGCGCCGCGCGGCGCTGCCAAGATCACGCGCCGATATCGTCCGCATACTTTGGTGCTGGAGACACATTTCGAAACGCCCGATGGCGCAGCGACGCTCGTCGACTTCATGCCGCGCCGCTGCGACCACTCGACGATCGTGCGCTACGTCATTGGCACGCGTGGCCAGGTCGCCATGCACACGGAGCTGATCCTGCGGTTCGGCTACGGCGACATCGTGCCCTGGGTGAGCCGCGTCGAAACGGGTGCGTTACGCGCCATCGCTGGGCCCGACATGGTGGTCCTGCACACGCCCGTGCACCTGCGCGGCAAGGACATGACCACGGTTGGGGAATTCACTGTCGGTCGCGGCGAGACGATTCCCTTCGTTCTCACCTATTCGCGGTCACACCGGCCGCTTCCCGATCCGGTTGATGCGACCGGTGCGTTGGCCGAGACCGAAACCTATTGGCGCGAGTGGGCGGCGAAATGCCGGCCCGCCGGACGCTGGTCCGATGCGGTGCGCCGTTCGATGATTACGCTTAAAGCGCTGACTTATGAGCCGACCGGCGGCATCGTGGCGGCGCCCACCACGTCGCTGCCGGAACGGATCGGCGGTGTGCGCAATTGGGACTACCGTTATTGTTGGCTGCGCGACGCCACGCTTACGCTGCTCGGTGCGATGCACGCGGGCTATTACGACGAAGCGCACGCGTGGCGCGAATGGCTGTTGCGTGCCGTCGCCGGCAGTCCCGAGCAGCTACAGGTCATGTACGGGATTGGTGGCGAACGGCGCCTCACTGAATGGACCGCATCTTGGTTGCCCGGATACGAAAATTCGGCGCCGGTGCGCATCGGCAATGCGGCGCACAGCCAGCTTCAGCTCGATGTGTTCGGCGAGATCATGGACACCTACCACCAGGCGCGGCGTGGCGGATTGACCAGCAACAAATCGGGATGGGACATTCAACTTGCGTTTGCCGATCATCTCAAAAAAGTCTGGCGCGAACCCGATCACGGCATCTGGGAAATGCGCGGGCCACCCCAGCATTTTACCTACTCGAAGGTCATGACCTGGGTCGCGTACGATCGCGCGATCAAGAGCGCGGAGACGTTCGGCCTCGACGCTCCGCTCGACGAATGGCGGAAGCTGCGCGACGAAATCTGCGACGAGGTGTGCGAGCATGGCTACGACAAGGAGCTTGGCACGTTTGTGCAGGCCTTCGGATCGAAACAGCTTGACGCCAATCTGCTGCTGCTGCCCTGCGTGGGATTCCTGCCCGTTTCAGATCCGCGCATCGAGCGCACGATAGCGGCGATCGAAAGCCGCTTGCTGCACGATGGCTTCGTCATGCGCTACAGCACCGAAGAGGTCGAGGATGCGTTGCCACCCGGCGAAGGTGCGTTCCTGGCTTGCAGCTTCTGGCTCGTG